>NZ_JCARSY010000010.1:0-148259 GCF_059641415.1 Vibrio rubrogenes | reverse complement strand
CTTTAGTGGCTGGCGAAAGTGATGCGGTTGTTCAGTGGGTTAGCCTTTCTTTTTAAAACCAGCGGCCTGTCACGCTGGCGTGAGGTAATCGCGGGTTCGAGTTCCGTCCGCCTGTCTGTTCGGGAAGGCCACTGATTTGAAGACCTCAGCAGTCATGCTGGGGTTTTTTCGTATCTGACGGAGAGATTGATTCCTGCCACTTTAGCGGCTGGCGAAAGTGATGCGGTTGTTCAGTGGGTTAGCCTTTCTTTTTAAAACCAGCGGCCTGTCACGCTGGCGTGAGGGGGGCGCGGGTTCGAGTTCCGTCCGCCTGTCTGTCTGTTCGGGAAGGCCACTGATTTGAAGACCTCAGCAGCAATGATGGGGTTTTTTCGTATCTGACGGAGAGATTGATTCCTGTCATTTTAGCGGTTAGCGAAAGTGGTGCGGTTGTTCAGTGGGTTAGCCTTTCTTTTTAAAACCAGCGGCCTGTCATGCAGATGTCTCTTCAGCTTTTGAAAATGCATTGAGATTAACGGTATTGTTTTATTGTTAAATGATGTTAGTTTATTTGCTGATTTGGCTGGAGAGATAATAATTCATGACAAGAATGTATAGCTATTTTAAGTATTTATTTCTGATGTTTTTGGGGGTTGGCGGTTACTGCCATGTCCTTCAGGCAGCGGAAGATAAAGATCAAGAGAAAGTGGGTGATACGTCTTTAATCGAGCAAAGGGTCGCTGAAGAAAAATCTGTAGAGAATAAAGAGTTTGTCATTATTCCACATAAAGAGAACTACATACTTCCTCTGACATATAATCCACATCCCAACAGTGATCCTTTTTCCGTTGTAGATACTTTTAATCATAAACCACTGGATAAATATGAGGCTAAATTTCAGATTAGTTTTAAGATGCCTATATCCAGTCATTTGATTGGTGATACGGGAGACCTTTATTTTGCCTATACAAATCAGTCTTGGTGGCAAGTTTACAATCGTAGTAGTTCATCACCATTTCGTGAGATTGTTCATGAGCCCGAACTCTTCATGCAGTTTGATAATGACTGGAAGATCGGTAATTTGACCAATTCTTTATGGTTATTTGGGATTAACCATCAGTCGAATGGTCAATCAGGAACGCTATCAAGAAGTTGGAATCGGGTTTATGGCCAGATGGTGTTTGATAATGGCGGCCCCCTAGCTTTGAGCTTGAAAGCGTGGTGGCGGATTCCTGAGAGAGATAAAACATCTCCGACGGATACATCAGGCGATGATAACCCTGATATCCGACATTATATGGGGAACTTTGAATTTGTTTCTCTGTATGGTGTCGGTCAGCATCGGTTTACTTTACTCCTACGAGATAATTTGGAGAAAAATAACCGCGGGGCGTTACGTTTGAGTTGGAGCTATCCCATATTAAAAGAAGCCAACAACCTGAGATTTTATATGCAGTACTTTAATGGTTATGGTGAAAGTTTGGTGGACTATAATGTCCATACTCAGCGAATCGGGATTGGTATTGCACTTAATGATTTGTTGTGATGAGTCGAACTCAAATATCTACTTTATGTTTAGATGGTTCACGAGAGTGAACCATCTTTTTTATACCAATTAAGCCTGATTCTCTTTGGTTTGAGCGGCGGCTTCTTCTATTTCTTTATCGAGTTCTGCCTTTTTGGCTTTCTCAACCATTGGGGTTATGGTTGAGCCTTGGACTAAAATTGAGAATACAACGACTGCATAGGTCATCACCAGAATAATTTCTTTCACATCGATAAGCTTCTCTGGAATGATAAGAACACCTGATGGAATGGATAGTGCCATCGCTAACGCTAATCCACCGCGGAGTCCGCCCCAAGTTAATATTCTGATTGACCATTGATTGTATTGGCGATAGCGTTTGAACCCAATATATGACACGTAAACACTCAAATAGCGTGCTAGCAGTACCAATGGGACGGCAATCGCCATCATGATCCAATCTTCCTCGTGGAATTCGAAGAGTAGCATCGACATCCCGATTAAAAGGAAAAGCACACCATTGAGGAATTCGTCGACGAGTTCCCAGAAATGATCCAAATGCTCTTCACTTTCTTTGGAAAAGCCGATAAACCGCGTCCAGTTACCAATCATAATTCCGGAAACAACCATTGCCAGAGGGCCGGAAACATGAATAATTTCGGCAAATGCGTAGCCGGCCGTGGGAATACCTATCGTGAGTAATAACTCCATCGAATGGTCATCAGTCGCGCTGATAAGATAGTGAAATATCATTCCCAGAACAAAGCCATATGCAATTCCGCCAATCGCTTCTTGCATGAACAATTGGGAAACACTGATGACAGTGGGTGGCTCTGAACCGAAAGCAATCGTAAATATAGTGACGAAAATGACTAAGCCGAAGCCATCATTAAATAATGACTCGCCTTCAATTTGAGTCGATATTCTTTTGGGGGCATTCAGTTTTTTTACAATTGCGAGAACGGCTATCGGGTCAGTCGGAGAAATCAGAGCTCCGAATAGTAGGCAGTACACCAGATCAAACTGAATACCGATCAATTGACAGATGCCATATAAAGAGAAGCCGATAAAGAAAGTAGAGAAGAGGGTGGCACCAAGAGCAAGTACAGTGATCTCCCACTTCTGATCTCTTAAGTTAGGTAGTTTGATTCCAAGACCACCGGCAAAAAGAAGAAACCCTAAAATTCCTTTGAGGAGAAAGTTTTCAAAGTTGATACTACTCATGGTTGTTGTCGCAATTTGCGACAAATGGAACCAATTATTCTGACCAGCGATTAAGATCAGTAAAGAAAGCAGCATTGAACCAGCAGTAATTGCGATAGTGGTTTGCATCTTGCTTATTTTACTGTTTAAAAAAGCAATAAGCATTGCAGCAGCGGCAAGAAAGCATAGTGTATGGTAGACCGACATTTTTTTCTCTTCACATCTTGAACACGGAGGTTGAAATTTTCCTTTGATGTCGGATAAATAGCAATCACTTTTTCTGGTAGTGAGGTGATCTCTTTTCGTGTTAAATTGTTCTATTATATAACCGTATGGACGTCTAGATTTCTAATAATTGTGTGGTAGGATGGACAAAAAGCAAGGGATAGGGCGGCAAAGTGAGTAGTGTAAAGTATCAGATAGCAGAACAGCTTCAACAACGTATTTTATTGATTGATGGTGGCATGGGCACCATGATTCAGGGATACAACTTACAAGAAGATGATTATCGCGGAGAACGTTTTGCTGACTGGCACTGCGATGTGAAAGGTAATAATGATCTCCTTGTGTTGACACAACCCGATTTAATTAAAGAAATTCATGCGAGCTATCTTGAAGCTGGCGCTGATATTCTTGAGACCAATACATTCAACGCAACCGCTATTGCCATGGCTGACTATGATATGCAGTCATACAGTGCAGAGATAAACTTTGCCGCTGCTCAGCTGGCTCGGGAAGTTGCGGATCAATGGACCACAAAAACACCGGAGCGCCCTCGCTATGTCGCTGGGGTTCTGGGCCCGACTAACCGGACATGTTCTATTTCTCCTGATGTGAATGATCCGGGCTTTCGTAACGTGACTTTCGATAGTTTGGTGAAAGCTTATTCCGAATCGACACGCGCTTTAATTAAAGGTGGTGTTGACCTGATTATGCTGGAGACGATCTTTGATACGTTGAATGCTAAAGCTTGTGCTTTCGCTGTTGATAGTGTGTTTGAAGAATTAAATGTGACATTGCCTGTCATGATTTCCGGAACTATTACCGATGCTTCAGGCCGAACCCTATCCGGTCAGACAACAGAGGCATTTTATAACTCACTACGCCATGTTCAGCCCTTATCGTTTGGATTAAATTGCGCGCTTGGTCCTGATGAATTGCGTCCTTACGTTGAAGAATTATCCCGAATTTCTGAGTCTTTTGTCTCTGCTCACCCAAACGCTGGATTACCTAATGCTTTCGGTGAATATGATTTGTCTCCCGAAGAAATGGCAGAGCATATCGGTGAGTGGGCTAGAGCCGGTTTCCTGAATTTAGTCGGTGGATGTTGTGGTACAACACCTGAACATATCCGTCATATCGCTTTAGCTGTAGAAGGAGTACAACCTCGTTCCTTGCCTGAGATCCCCGTGGCATGTCGGTTGTCCGGATTAGAGCCGCTCATGATTGAGAAGGAAACACTTTTTGTCAATGTCGGAGAGCGGACAAATGTTACTGGTTCGGCCAGATTTAAACGTCTTATTAAAGAAGAGCTGTACGATGAAGCGTTAGATGTTGCCAGACAACAAGTCGAGAATGGTGCTCAGATTATCGATATCAACATGGATGAAGGAATGCTCGATGCAGAAGCTTGTATGGTGCGTTTCTTAAATTTGTGTGCTTCTGAGCCGGAAATTTCCAAAGTTCCGGTGATGGTAGACTCCTCCAAATGGGAGGTCATTGAATCGGGGTTAAAATGCATTCAGGGCAAAGGAATTGTGAATTCAATTTCTTTGAAAGAAGGCAAAGAAAAGTTTGTTCATCAGGCTAAATTGATCCGTCGCTATGGTGCTGCCGTTGTGGTGATGGCATTTGATGAAATTGGTCAGGCTGATACCCGTGAGCGGAAAATTGAAATTTGTACCAAAGCTTATCGCATACTGGTTGATGAAGTTGGTTTTCCTCCGGAAGATATCATCTTTGATCCTAATATTTTTGCAGTTGCAACAGGGATAGACGACCATAACAACTATGCGGTTGATTTTATTAATGCTGTCGGTGATATCAAAAGAGAGTTGCCTTATGCCATGGTCTCGGGCGGGGTATCGAACGTTTCTTTCTCATTCCGAGGAAACAACTACGTGCGGGAAGCGATTCATGCTGTATTCCTTTACCACTGTTTTAAGAATGGTATGGACATGGGGATCGTCAATGCCGGGCAGCTTGAGATCTATGACAATGTTCCTGAGAAACTGAGAAATGCTGTTGAAGATGTCATTCTCAACCGCAGAGATGATGGCACGGAGCGTTTGCTGGAGATTGCAGATGAGTACCGTGAAAATGCTGTGGGTAAAGCGGATGATGCGTCGGCATTGGAATGGCGAACATGGCCTGTTTCTAAGCGTCTTGAACATGCTCTAGTAAAAGGGATTACGGAATTTATTACTGAAGATACCGAAGAAGCGCGCCAACAAGCATCGAAACCATTGGAAGTGATCGAAGGTCCTCTCATGGATGGGATGAATGTTGTCGGAGATTTATTTGGTGAAGGGAAAATGTTTCTTCCTCAGGTCGTTAAATCCGCTCGGGTAATGAAACAGGCGGTTGCCTATCTTGAACCGTACATTAATGCAGAAAAACAGGGCGGAAGGACCAATGGCAAAATTTTACTGGCAACAGTGAAGGGCGATGTCCACGATATTGGGAAAAATATTGTTGGTGTTGTGTTGCAATGTAACAACTACGAGATCATTGATCTTGGGGTGATGGTGCCTTGTGAACAGATACTCAAAGTTGCGAAAGAAGAGCAGGTTGATATTGTCGGTTTATCCGGATTAATTACCCCATCATTAGATGAGATGGTCCATGTCGCTAAAGAGATGGAGCGTCAGGGATTTGAGCTCCCATTGCTGATTGGCGGTGCAACGACATCGAAGGCGCATACAGCCGTCAAGATTGAACAAAACTACCATCAACCAGTGGTTTATGTAAACAATGCATCCCGGGCGGTTGGTGTTTGTTCCTCTCTGCTTTCGAATGAATTACGGCCGGGATTTGTTGAGAAATTGAATATTGACTATGAACGGACCCGGGAACAGCATGCCCGGAAAACCCCCAGAACTCGCCCGGTCTCTCTGGAAGAAGCGCAAGCGAACCGTGTTGCGATTGATTGGGACAATTATACGCCACCTGTACCGATGAAAAGTGGAGTTCACGTATTTGATGATTTTGATATCGGGATATTACGCCGATATATCGACTGGACACCATTTTTTATGACGTGGTCACTGATGGGTAAATATCCAGCTATTTTGGATCATGACGAGGTCGGTGAAGAGGCGCGTCGTCTGTTTAAAGATGCCAATGAATTTCTGGATCGCGTTGAGAGCGAAGGTCTGATGAAAGCACGAGGAATTTGTGCGTTATTCCCGGCGGCAAGTGTCGGTGATGATATCGAAGTTTATCATGATGAATCTCGTCGAGAGGTTGCTCATCGATTACACCATTTGCGACAGCAAACACACAAGCCGAAAGGGTATAACTATTGTCTGTCTGACTACATTGCTCCCAAAAGTAGTGGTAAAAAAGACTGGATCGGTGCTTTTGCTGTCACTGGTGGTATTGGTGAACGAGAACTTGCTGATGCGTATAAAGCGCAAGGGGACGATTACAATGCCATCATGGTTCAGGCCGTTGCCGACCGTTTGGCTGAAGCTTTTGCTGAATACCTCCATGAACGGGTTCGCAAAGAGATCTGGGGATATGCGGGCGATGAGAGCTTGAGTAATGATGATCTCATTCGAGAAAAATATCAGGGCATCAGGCCTGCTCCCGGTTATCCGGCTTGTCCGGAGCATACGGAAAAAGCCACTATCTGGGAAATGCTTCAGGTTGAAGAGAAGATCGGGATGTCTTTGACAACCAGTTATGCCATGTGGCCTGGTGCATCTGTGTCCGGCTGGTATTTCTCTCATCCGGATTCCCGTTATTTTGCTGTCGCGGGGATTCAGGAAGACCAACTTCTGAGCTATGCCGAACGAAAAGGCTGGGGGCGGGAAGAAGCCGAAAAGTGGCTTGCCCCGAATATGGATTAATCAGTTTTTTGTCTCACTGAGTACTAATAAAGCCCCGTAAACGGGGCTTTATTACGCTATAATTTACCCGATGAGTCAGGTATAAACATAAGCCTAGAACGGAATGTCGTCGTCAAAATCCATTGGTGGCTCATTGTATTGTGGTTGCGGTGCAGATTGTTGCTGTGGTTGCTGATGAGCCGCTTGTGATTGAGGCTGTTGAGGTTGTCCCCAGCCACTATTTTGTTGTTGAGACTGCACCCCAGGCTGAGCTTGGCCACCAGACCCTGCTCCCTGACGTCCACCCAGCATTTGCATCACACCGTTAAACCCTTGAACAACAACTTCAGTCGTATAACGTTCCTGACCGCTTTGATCTTGCCATTTCCGTGTTTGCAGTTGTCCTTCAATATATACCTGAGAACCTTTACGTAGGTATTCTCCTGCGACTTCTGCCACTTTCCCGAACAGGGCAACACGATGCCATTCGGTTTTTTCTCTTTGCTCACCCGTCGTTTTATCGCGCCATGTTTCTGACGTCGCAATAGTGATGTTCGCAACTGCACCGCCACTTGGCATGTAACGAACTTCAGGATCACTTCCAAGGTTCCCAACTAATATAACTTTGTTTACTCCACGGCTTGCCATGCTTTGCTCCGTCATCTCATGATGTATCTATTCAGCGCATAGGATACCACGCTTGATAAAGGTCTCAACTCCCTTACTTAATTCTGATCGCAATTCATCTAAAAGTCTTGGAAATCACACCACTTTTTTTAATACCACTCGATTTTTTTAAAACTGATAGACTTCATATTTTCAATGCTATAAGAAGCTGCACGATAAATAATTCATTGAATTAGAAGAGTTTTTTATGTTCTGGCATGTTGTTCGATATTCCATCAGCACACCGACAAGGCCATGAAAAGATCAAATTACAGCAGAATGCTTTATATCCTCTATCCTGATAATCAAGAACCTTCAACGTTCTATCATGAAATCGAGGTCGCGCTGGGACAGATACTCCCAAAAATTCAACCCCGGCAATTTATGCTGTCCCATCAGACCGATCGGCACAAAATACTCCTGTTTGATTATCAGCAAAAAGAAGTATTGCTATCCCGCTTGGATATGTGCAACACACTGGATTTATGCCTCGAAACGGTTGTGATCAATGTTGAGAAACGCCCAAGAACAGAAGAACTCCTCCAGTTAGGCAATCTGAAAGGACTCTTCTATCGCAGTGACCCGATTGAACTGATCATTGCTGCACTGCGCGAGATTCGAGACGGGCAAATTTATTTACCGCGACATATTTGTGGTCAGCTTCTTCATTACTACCGACATTTATTTAATAACAAAAATGTCAGTGCAGCGATATCTCTGACTTCCAGAGAGCTGGAAATTTTGCGCTGTCTGAAAACGGGGGCAACGAATACACAAATTGCAGATAACCTGTTCATCAGTGAGTTCACGGTCAAGTCACACCTGTATCAGATCTTCAAGAAAATATCTGTGAAAAACCGAACTCAAGCCACAACATGGGCAAAACAAAATCTAGTCTCATAAATGAGTCAGTAGTATGATTTGACCATATCTTTTCAATCCAAAATCACCTTGCAGAGTAAGTCGTGGTACAGTGAATGAAGTTGATGGAAAACCTGAATACAACAAGGTAACGATAATATGATTAAAAAATGTCTCTTCCCAGCAGCTGGCTATGGAACTCGTTTTTTGCCCGCAACCAAATCTATGCCGAAAGAAATGATGCCGGTCGTTAATAAACCTTTGATCGAGTACGGTGTTGATGAGGCTATTCAGGCAGGCATGAATGGGATGTGTATTGTTACTGGGCGAGGAAAGCACTCGATCATGGATCATTTTGATATGAACTATGAACTGGAGCACCAAATCAAAGGAACCAACAAAGAAAAATTGCTTGTCGACATTCGTAAAATCATTGAAACCACGAATTTTACTTATATTCGTCAGCGTGAAATGAAAGGGCTGGGTCATGCCATTCTTACTGGCCGGGAACTTGTCGGTGATGAACCGTTTGCCGTTGTACTTGCTGATGACCTGTGTGTCAGTGAAGGTGATGGCGTTCTTGCCCAAATGGTGGCGTTATTCAAACAATTCCGCTGTTCAATCGTCGCTGTGCAGGAAGTGCCTGAAGATGAAACACACAAGTATGGTGTGATTGCCGGTGAAATGATCAAAGATGATCTTTTCCGGGTAGATGATATGGTCGAAAAACCAGAGGCTGGTTCTGCACCAAGTAATCTGGCAATTATCGGTCGTTATATTCTGACGCCAGATATCTTTGATTTAATCGAACAGACCGAACCCGGTAAAGGTGGCGAAATTCAAATTACCGATGCTTTGTTAAAACAGGCGAAAGCCGGATGCGTGTTGGCCTATAAATTTAAAGGACATCGTTTCGACTGTGGTAGTGTTGAAGGCTATATTGAAGCAACGAACTACTGTTTCGAGCATCTTTATCAGAAGAATTCAGACAAAGTTGAACTCAATAAACATTCAACGCAGAAAGATGAACAAGCCATTTCGGCTTGATTTGATGACTGCTGAATGAGCGACATGAGTCGCTCATTCTTTTATCAAAACACTGTTTTTTTATACAGTAAGACTTTGCTCATATCTGACTCTATGTAATACTAGGACATTGCCACATGTTACCAGAGCATAGAAGATGGATAGTATTGACGTTCGGGGCGCTCGTACCCACAATTTAAAAAATATCAGTCTGACACTTCCGCGTGACAAACTTATCGTTGTCACAGGATTATCCGGTTCAGGGAAGTCTTCCCTCGCTTTTGACACGTTATATGCTGAGGGGCAAAGACGGTATGTTGAGTCTCTGTCGGCTTATGCCCGACAATTTCTGTCTTTAATGGAAAAACCGGATGTTGATCATATCGAAGGTCTGTCTCCGGCAATATCTATTGAACAAAAATCAACTTCACATAACCCACGTTCAACAGTCGGTACTATCACTGAAATCTACGATTACCTGCGCTTACTTTATGCCCGGGTCGGGGAGCCGCGCTGTCCGGAGCATCATACCCCTCTGGCCGCACAGACGATTAGCCAGATGGTTGATAAAGTGCTTGATCTTCCGGAAGGCACAAGAATGATGTTGCTCTCTCCCATTGTCAAAGAACGGAAGGGGGAGCATGTCAAAACACTGGCAAACCTTGCTGCACAAGGGTTTATTCGCGCCCGAATTGATGGGGAAATCAGTGATCTCTCAGATCCACCGACATTAGAGCTTCATAAAAAGCATACGATTGAGGTGATTGTTGACCGTTTTAAAGTCCGTTCAGATTTGCAACAGCGTTTGGCTGAGTCTTTTGAAACCGCGTTAGAATTGTCTGGTGGCATTGCGGTTGTCACTTCGATGGATGAGGCGGGAGATGAAATCATATTCTCATCTAATTTTGCCTGTTCACATTGTGGTTATAGTATGCAGGAACTGGAGCCGCGTCTGTTCTCATTTAATAATCCAGCCGGCGCCTGCCATTCTTGTGATGGTTTAGGTGTTCAACAATATTTTGATCCATCCCGAGTCGTTCAGGATAAAAGTCTCAGCTTGGCAAATGGGGCGATTCGTGGCTGGGACAAAAAGAACTTCTATTATTTTCAAATGCTGACGTCACTTGCTGAACATTATGATTTTGATTTGACGACACCTTTCGAAAAATTACCGAAGAAAATCCAAAATGTCATTCTGCAAGGCTCAGGAACACAGTCGATTGAGTTTAAATATGTCAATGATCGCGGCGATACCCGAGTAAAATATCATCCTTTTGAGGGAATTCTGAGTAACCTGGAAAGGCGCTATCGAGAGACGGAATCGAATTCAGTCCGGGAAGATTTGATTAAATTTATCTCGACCAAACCCTGCGCCAGTTGTCACGGAGCCCGGCTTCGGGAAGAAGCTCGCCATGTGTTTGTCAATGAAACCACGCTTCCCGAGGTTGTTGAACTGAGTATTGCTGAAGCACTGACTTTCTTTGGGTCGTTGCAACTGACGGGGCAAAAAGCACAAATTGCAGAAAAGATCATGAAAGAGATCAATGACCGACTGCAGTTTCTGGTTAATGTCGGCTTAAATTATCTCAATCTTTCCCGAAGCGCTGAAACGCTGTCCGGTGGGGAAGCGCAAAGAATTCGCTTAGCGAGCCAAATCGGAGCGGGTCTGGTCGGAGTGATGTATGTTCTGGATGAACCTTCGATTGGGTTACATCAACGGGATAACGAAAGATTACTGCAAACGCTGACGCACCTGCGTGATTTAGGCAATACCGTAATTGTCGTCGAACATGATGAAGATGCCATTCGGATGGCTGACTACGTTGTCGATATTGGGCCGGGAGCCGGGGTGCATGGCGGACATATTGTTGCTCAAGGAAATGTCGAGGAAGTGATTGCGACACCGGAGTCATTGACCGGCCAATATTTGAGTGGTGAAAAATCGATAGACATTCCTACGCAAAGAACCCCTTTTGATGCGAAGAAGGTGGTCGAACTCTTCGGAGCTAGCGGCAATAATCTCAAAGATGTGACTTTGACGATCCCTATTGGGCTGTTTACCTGTGTCACCGGTGTTTCGGGATCAGGCAAATCGACTTTAATTAATGACACGTTCTATAAAATCGCCCACATTGAACTCAATGGGGCGAGTGCGGAAGAGCCTGCACCTTACAAAAAAATTAAGGGATTGGATCAGCTTGATAAAGTGATTGATATCGACCAAAGCCCGATTGGCCGGACACCGCGTTCTAACCCTGCAACTTATACCGGAATCTTTACCCCGATTCGTGAGTTATTTGCCGGAACGCAGGAGTCCCGTTCCAGAGGTTATAAGCCGGGACGGTTCAGCTTTAATGTTCGAGGCGGACGTTGTGAAGCCTGTCAGGGCGATGGGGTCATTAAAGTTGAAATGCACTTCCTGCCAGATGTTTATGTGCCCTGTGATATCTGTAAAGGGAAACGTTATAACCGAGAGACTTTGGAAGTGAAATATAAAGGCAAAACCATTGACGAAGTGCTCGAAATGACCGTGGAAGATGCCAGAACTTTCTTTGAGCCGGTTCCTGTGATTGCCAGAAAATTACAGACACTGATGGATGTCGGGCTTTCTTACATTCGTTTAGGTCAGGCGGCTACCACGCTGTCCGGTGGTGAAGCTCAGCGGGTCAAACTTGCCAGAGAGCTTTCTAAGCGCGATACAGGAAAGACCTTGTATATTCTTGATGAGCCAACAACCGGGCTGCATTTCCACGATATTCAGCAATTGCTGACGGTACTTCACCGGTTGAGAGATCATGGCAATACTGTTGTGGTGATTGAACATAACTTAGATGTGATCAAAACGGCCGACTGGGTTGTCGATCTGGGGCCTGAAGGTGGGCAAGGCGGCGGAGAAATCATCGCTCAAGGTACACCGGAGGATGTGTCCAAAGTCACGGACTCTCATACCGCACGTTTTTTGAAACCTATGTTAGAATAACTTCCATCATACTTCCTGTAGGGAGACGAAGCGTAACAGCGTCATTTTACGTAGCAACATCGTCTCCCCCACAACATGAATGAGACTATGGCGATACTGATTGTACAGGGAACGAGGCTCGAACCATCTCCGGTAAAACTGCCTTTAAATCGACCTTTTTTATTTGTTCTCGGGATGCTATACCTCATTTTCCTGCATTTTCCGAGTGACCTGAATAGAGGCGTTGGGTTAACACTGCTATTTAATATTACGACTTGGTTTTGGGTCAGTATTGCTATTTCCGTCGGTTTATTTCAGGTTATCAGAGCCCGGAAAATCAGATATTCAAAACTGACGCTCGGTCTCTTGGTCTGCTGTTTACTGCTGACATTGCCGCTGTTTTATGACCATGCCTCTGTCGCGCTTGCGACGTATCGTGTGATCGCTTTGTGGGGCGGATTTATTCTTTTTGTTGTGCTTCAGCAGTTCCGCTTTAGCAACAAGCATAAACACCGACTGATCTGGTTGATCGTGCTGTCTGCATTGGTTGAAAGCGGGCTGGCTTATTATCAGTTATTGGTCGATCCGGCCCGAGTGCCACTGGGAGTATTTCCCTCGGTCAATATATTCGTGACGTATCTTGCAACCGGTCTTCTTGCATCAGGTTATTTGCTTTCCCGACATTTGAAAAAGTATCAGGCCCAATTTAGCATTGCCAGTCTGCTCTATATCACGCCATTACTCTGTATGCCTCTATTGGTGTTGCTTCGCTCGGTTACGGGGTGGGGCGTGACCTTAATCGGTATTGTGATGATATTTCCTTATCTGTATCGGTTTGCCAGTCGGAAAAGACTGTGGGGATGGGGTATTTCCATTATGCTCGGTCTGCTGATCGGCTTTATTCTGATCCAGGCGCTTTATACAACACCGTTTAACGCTCAGTTTGTCAAACGATTGTCACCGTTATCGGACAGTCTGGCTCAAACTATCGATATGTTTATCGAGAAACCGTTTACGGGGTATGGCTACGGGCACTTTGAAGAAGAGTATGTGCTTTACAGCGCCCGGCAACATCAATTGAACCCAAACTATCCATCGCCTTTAGCAGGATTATCACATCCGCATAATGAAGTGCTTTATTGGGGGATTGAAGGCGGACTTTTACCGATCTTTGCAATCACGCTGGCAGCTTTATTTGTCTTGGGGCGTATCTATGGCGCTAAACCTAAAACCCGTCTCGCGACATTGTCGCTACTTTTTCCGATAGCAATGGCGAGTCAGGTCGATGATGTATTCAGCCAGTCTGCAATTCACTGGATTACATTTATCATTCTCTTATTTTGGGTTGACCAACGTGTCGCAAAATACAGAAGTGTGCCTATCCATCGCCTGACAATCCGAGGGTTACATGGAGTCGGAATATTGCTCCCTATTTTAACAATGCTTTATTGTGGCACGTTGTTGTGGGCTCAAAGCTTATTGATGCAATACCAGCAAGGTCAGCATATCTCACGACAGGGACAAAGGTATGTACCTTTAGTATGGCAAGATCAATTGATGCAAGCGCAGCTCATGGATCAATTGAAGCAAAAAAATACGGAAGTGCATCAGCAGCAGTTAAGCACTTACGTTCCTTGGCTGCTTGAGTTAATTCAGCGGCAGCCAAGGCCGACATATTATCAGTTGCTCATGGCGTTATATCAGCATATCGGAGATATGAATCGCGCGGAGCAATCACGCATCGAAGCTGAGTTTTTATTTCCTCAATATCCCTTTACGCTTCCAGATAAAGAGCATCTTGTACCGCCCCGCCCGGAGTGATTTTATCTTTTGCTCTGTGTGAGCGCATCTTCCAATGCTTTCAGACAGAGCGCGATATTTTCGGAGCGAGCACTATATCCCATCAGTCCGATGCGCCACGCATTACCGGCAAACTGACCTAATCCCGCGCCAATTTCCAAATTATACTGACGCAGTAAGTAACCTCTAACCCACTCATCGTCAACCCCTTCAGGAATTCGTACTGTATTCAATTGTGGTAATCGTTCTGATTCTGCAACCACAAACGCCAACCCCAGTTGTTCCAGGCCCTGTTTCAGTTGTTGATGCATCTGCTGGTGGCGATGCCATGACGACATCAGTGATTCTTCTTGTAACAGCACAAGCGCTTCATGCAGAGCATATAAAGTATTGACCGGAGCAGTGTGATGATAACTGCGCTTCTGTTGTCCGCTCCAGTAACCCATGACTAATGTTTGATCGAGAAACCAGCTCTGGACGGGCTTTTTACGCGCTTTGATGGTCTCAATCGCCGCCTGAGAAAACGTAAGAGGAGACAGGCCGGGAACACAGGAAAGACATTTTTGGCTCCCTGAATAAACTGCATCTAATTGCCATTCATCTACCGCTAAAGGTACACCGCCTAACGAGGTCACTGCATCAACGATGGTCAACAAACCGTACCGCTTCGCCAAATGGCCTAACGCTTTCGCGTCACTGAGCGCACCGGTCGATGTTTCTGCGTGGACAAATGCTAACACCTTCGCATCTGGATGTTCTTGAATCGCCTGCTCGACTTTTGCAACAGAAACACTTTCTCCCCAAGCGTTATCCACCAGCACAGCGTTGGCACCACAACGGATTACATTCTCCCGCATCCGTTCGCCAAAGACACCGTTGCGACAGACGATAACCTTGTCTCCCGGTTCCAGTAAATTGACGAAACAGGCTTCCATTCCGGCACTTCCGGGAGCAGAAATCGCAATCGTAAATTCATTTTCGGTCTGAAATGCATATTGTAACAGAGACTTCAATTCATCCATCATTTGAATAAATAACGGGTCAAGGTGCCCGATTGTCGGCCGGCTCAAGGCCTGTAAAACCCGAGGGTGAATATCGGACGGGCCAGGGCCCATGAGTGTTCTTCGCGGTGGGAAAAAACTTTGTACAGTCACAAGCTGACTCCTTTCATTGACACTTACTGGCAAGTTATCAGGCTAACGCTTATCCGTGAGGAAAGCTATCCGACACAAGTCTAGTTGAGTATTTTTCTACAATCTGAGTATTTGGGTGAAAATCAACCAATGTGATTCAATTTGTCATTGACATTGATAGGACAAAAACGTTCAATACCTAGGCTATTAAGCAGAAGAGGAGCACTGCCCAGGCAGGTATTTTGTGGAGCCTCAACTCCAAGACAGAATATTCAGGGGGAGTAGTGCCGAGACAGTTCATAGTTGTGGATTTGGACTGTCGGGTGAATGGGCTGAATCCCGTCAACTGTCATCAGTGCTAACTGATGGAGAGCTTCTGAGGTCTACTTTCATCGAATCGCCTCTATTTTTGCTCTAGAAATACTCTCTTCGAACATTGGACGTTGGTTACCCAACACAACATTTTTTATTTTAGGAAGTCGTGGGAGAAATGCCGTGAGTGCATTCAATGTCGCCAAGTTTGGCGGAACAAGCGTGGCAAACTTCGAAGCAATGAGTCGTTGTGCTGCCGTCATCGAAAGTAATCCGGACACAAAGCTTGTTGTCAGTAGTGCCTGTTCTGGCGTGACAAATCTGCTGGTTGAACTTGCCAACGGTGTTCAGGATGCGGAAAGACGTTCATCCATTTTAGAACAATTATCTGATATTCACTTTTCAATTATTGAATCGTTACAAGAACAAGACTCAGTCAAAGAGGCGGTTCAGGCGATTCTTGACACGGTGACAAGTCTCGCGGACGCTGCGTCTTTTCAGACCAGCAATAAACTGACGGACCATTTGGTTGCCTGTGGCGAATTAATCTCGACGCATATTCTGACTCAAGTTCTCAAAGAGCGTGGGATCGATGCCGTCAGATTTGATATTCGTGAAGTGTTACGCACGGATGATTATTATGGCCGAGCTGAACCACAAATCGAAGTGACGGCTATTCAGGCTAAAGACAAACTGGCACCCTTGTGTAAAACGCATCTGGTAGTGACACAGGGATTCATCGGTTCTGATGAGCAGGGCAATACCACCACATTGGGTCGCGGTGGAAGTGATTATTCAGCAGCACTGATTGCAGAAGCGGTTCAGGCATCCGGACTGGAAATCTGGACGGATGTCCCCGGAATTTATACCACTGACCCACGCATTGTGCCTAAAGCGGCCCCGATTCCTGAAATTAGCTTCAATGAAGCCTCAGAAATGGCGAATTTCGGTGCAAAAATCCTGCATCCTTCAACGTTGCTTCCTGCGCTTCGACACGGTATTCCGGTCTTTGTCGGTTCATCAAAAGAGCCGGAGAAAGGCGGTACCTGGATTCGGAAACGCGTTGAAAATTCACCTTATTTCCGGGCACTGGCATTGCGGGCCAATCAAACTATGGTGACGATTCGCAGCGCCAAAATGTTCCACGCGTATGGATTTTTGGCTAAGGTTTTTGAAATTCTGGCCAAGCATAAAATCTCCGTCGATTTGATTACGACGTCAGAGATCAGTGTGTCCATTACGCTGGATAAGACGGACACGGCTGGCGGTGCGCCCGAGCTGCCTGCGGCTGCCCGGGCTGAGTTGGAAGAACTCGCACATATTGAAGTCGAACGAAATCTGAGTCTGGTCGCTTTGATCGGTAACCATATGGAAACCAAAGGTTATGCCAAAGAGGTTTTCAGTACCCTCGGTGATTACAATATGCGCATGATTTGTTACGGTGCCAGTGATCATAATCTGTGTTTTCTTGTCGATGCTGACGATGCAAAAAGTGTGATTCAGAAACTGCATCAGGATCTGTTTGAGCCGCAAGACAACGGGTAAGACAATCGAGAAAACAAGCAAAAACATTCAGAAGAGGTTGGCGATGCCAACCTCTTTTTTATGACATTTTTCCGTTCAATCCTGAGCTTGTCTTTGCTTCGTCAATAGTGTCGACACCAAGTGTCGAGAGTGATTGATTTCGTGGTGATTCATTTGCGGGATTGGTGGTATTTAATATATTATCCAATTTAAGTATTTGATTTTTAATTAATAAAAACAAATTCACACGAATGGCATGGTTATTGCCCTTTTAGTTGATTATTTAGCTGTCAGGGGATGCTATGAAAAAATTTGTAGTTGCCGATCCTAAGAAGTGTATCGGATGTCAAACATGCATGGCTGCCTGTTCTGATGTTCACCAGAAAGTCGGATTGCAAAGTCACCCGCGTTTGACTGTTGTGAAAAATAACGACACAACGGTTCCGGTCATGTGTCGTCATTGTGAAGACGCTCCGTGTGCAACGGTCTGCCCGGTACAGGCGATCACCAAAGAAGCTGACCGGATATTTCTCAATGAATCAATTTGTGTCGGGTGCACATTGTGTGCTGTGGCTTGTCCGTTTGGTGCGATTGCTCTTGATGGCAGTCGCCCGATTGCTCATGCCAACAGTTATGACACTTATATACCGTCAACACCACGTTCCAGTAACCCATCTACGTCCGTACCCCGAACGTTTGGTCATGATCTCTTGGCTTGGGAGCCGGGTGTGAAAAGTATTGCGGTGAAATGTGATTTGTGTGAGTTCAGAGAGGAAGGCCCTGCCTGTATGGAAGTCTGTCCGACCGGGGCAATTGTATTGGTGAGTGAAGAAGCAACGGAACGTGCCCGCAAGATCAAGAGGGAAGTGACTGCCAACAGCTCACTGACTGTGGATATGGAGAAATAACATGATGAGTCCTTTATCGCTGTTGGCTTTATCGATGGGGTGTTATCTCATCGCCTGCGTTGTGGCCTTGTTTGGCAATTCTCGACGGGAATCTTTGTACGTGTCTCTTGCGAGTCTGTGTTCTGCGATTGGCGGTATCACCGGTGTGATCAGCGCGGGGTATGCTCTTGTCAGCCATCAGGTGTGGCAAGCGCAGCTTTTCAGTCCTTTCCCTTTTGCGCAACTGCTTGTTCGCTTTGACGGATTAGCGGCATTTATGGTGATGGTTATTTCGCTGATTGTCATTGCTGCCTCCATATACGGCTTACATTATATGAAAGAGTATCAGGGTAAAGGTGGCTGGGGGATCAGTTTTTTCCTCAACCTCTTTGTCGCTTCGATGGTTGCGTTAGTTGTGGCAGATAATGCGTTTTACTTCATCGTATTCTTTGAAATGATGTCACTGGCATCTTACTTTCTGGTGTTGGTGGAGCAGAGTGAAAAAAGTATTCGTGCTGGCCTGCAGTATTTTCTCATTGCTCATGCCGGTTCTGTACTCATCATGATTGCCTTCTTTATGCTTTACCGGGCAGCCGGAACCCTGAATTTCACCGATTTTTCCCATCTGTCGTTACCTGCATGGGAGTCGTCAGTCATCTTCTTACTGGCATTCTTTGGTTTTGGCGCGAAAGCCGGCATGATCACGTTACATAGCTGGTTACCTCAGGCTCACCCCGCAGCGCCTTCTCATGCATCAGCACTGATGTCCGGTGTGATGGTCAAAATTGGGGTGTTCGGTATCATCAAAGTGGGGCTCGTTTTTCTCGGTGGTGCAGAGATTTGGTGGGGATATCTGGTGCTCGCCTTTGGTGCTTTCTCCTCGGTACTGGGGGTGATGTATGCATTGGCAGAGCACGATATCAAACGTTTGCTTGCCTATCACACCGTGGAGAATGTCGGCATTATCTTAATGGGCGTCGGTGTGGCGATGATTGGTACTGCATCCGGTCATCCGGTTCTCGCTGCTTTAGGCTTGTTGGGCGGACTTTATCACCTACTGAACCATGCGGTATTCAAAGGATTACTCTTTCTTGGCGCCGGCTCGGTCATCTCTCAGGTTCATACCAAAGATATGGAAATCATGGGAGGACTCGGCAAGCTGATGCCTTATACCGCAATCACTTTCTTGATCGGCACCATGGCGATTTCTGCATTACCGCCACTCAATGGTTTTGTCAGTGAATGGTTCATTTATCAGTCCTTGTTCCAGATGAGCCAGCAAAATCATATCTTCATGGTGACGGCAGGGCTCGGTGCTGTTGTGATGCTGGCGATAACCGGGGCTTTGGCATGTATGTGTTTTGTGAAAGTCTATGGGATTTGTTTTACCGGTGCGCCGCGGAGCAAAGTCGCCAATCAGGCCCATGAAGTCGGGTGGTCGATGATTGTCGGCACTGGTTTTCTGGCTTTGCTATGTATCATTCTCGGCGTCGGATCCCCGTGGATTTCACCTTACATCTCTGATGTTGCCACCAATACGCTGGCTATCACCCCAATCGATGTGCAGCAGGGGATCGCGCTTCACCCGGTCTCAACCACGCAGGCCATTCTTTCGACACCAGTTATTACCATCAGTTTAATTGTACTGTTGATTGTTCCGTTTCTGGTCTTGTCTCTGTTTAAGAAACATCGCCTCGAACGGCGTCACCAAGGTGATCCATGGGCGTGCGGATATGCTTATGAACAACGCATGACGGTCTCGGCGAGCGGGTTTACGCAACCCCTGCGTTATATGTTCTCACCGGTCTATCGGATGCGGATATTGCTCGACCCGTCGGGATGGATGAAACGAAGCTACCAGCAGGCCACGATTTCAGCTGCGGCAGTTGAGCCGGTATTTGACCGGTTTTTGGTTCGACCTTGTTGTGATGTGGCTCTGAAGCTCGGGACTTGGGGGAGAAAGCTACAGGGCGGGGATTTCCGCATCTACTGTCTCTACATTGTGATAGCACTGATTGTGTTACTTATTATTCCGTTTGAATCAGGAGTGAAATGATGCCTGAACTACATATGCCTGAGATGAGCTGGATGGTGCTTGCATTTAGTCAGGCTTTATTCATGTTGCTTTTGACACCGCTAGCTACCGGATTTTCACGGGTACTCAGAGCCAGAATTCATTCCCGACGTGGGCCGGGGTTACTACAAGATTATCGAGATATCGCCAAGTTACTACGCCGTCAGCCGGTTGCACCGGAGAATGCCGGCGGCATTTTCTGGGCAATGCCATGGATCCTGATTGTCACGATGTTATTGATTGCGATGGCTTTGCCTACTTTGACTCAGGTGTCGCCATTTCCGATTTCCGGTGATGTGATCACCGATATCTATCTACTGGCAATTTTTCGGTTCTTCTTTGCTTTAGCCGGCATTGATGCCAATAGCATGTTTGGTGGTATCGGTAGTAGTCGCGAGCTTACATTAGGTGTTTTGGTTGAGCCGATTTTAATGCTGGCAATTTTTCTGATGGCTTTGATGGTCGGCTCGACCGATTTGGGATACATCAGTCAGGGCATGCTAACCGAAAGTCTCAATCAGCCGATTCCTGTGATTCTGGCCGGTGTTGCCTGTGCTTTTGCCGTGTTTATCGAAATGGGAAAACTCCCGTTTGATGCAGCCGAAGCAGAGCAAGAACTTCAGGAAGGTCCGGTGACTGAATACTCAGGCTCGGGGCTCGCGATGGTGAAGCTGGGGCTGGGGCTGAAGCAGCTGGTGGTTGCTCAATTATTCTTGGCGATTTTCTTCCCGTGGGGAAAGGCTGCCGAACTGACGGTGACTGCTTTGGGGGTTGCGAGTGTGATTCTGTTGCTCAAACTCATTGTCGTTTTCTTTCTGGCGGCATTGGTTGAAAACAGTATGGCACGTGTCCGTTTTCTGAATACTCATCGGCTGACTTGGTCTGCCTTTGCTTGTGTTGTTTTAGCACTCGCATTTTATATCATTCGATTGTGAGGTATTAAACGATGGAAATCATTGGATTACTCACTATTGGACTTCCTTTTCTGGGGGCAATATTCATCCTGTTTGCCTCTGAGCAGTCTGCAAAATGGATCTGTCAGTTTTTTGCAGTACTGGCGACATTGGGAACCTGGGGATTGTCTTATCTCTTTTTCTCGACAGGTGGCGAAGCGGTTTCGGTGCCTCTGTTGCATGTAGGACATGTCCTTATTTTTGGTCTGGTCTTCGATAAAGTCAGCACCCTGATTGCCGTAGCCGTGGTCGGATTAGGCTTGATCGTGGCGGTCTATTCTCTGGGGTATATGAGTTCAGGGAACAAAGAACACGCGCAGCATGGTGCGAAACGATATTATGTGTTTCTGCTGATCTTTATCGGAGCTATGGCCGGTCTGGTCTTCTCTTCAACCATTTTGGGACAGTTGTTGTTTTTTGAAATCACCGGGGCTTGTTCCTGGTCTCTGATCGGTTATTACCAAACGCCGCTGGCGTTTCGTTCAGCTCTGAAAGCCTTGCTTGTCACTCACATTGCTTCATTGGGGTTATTTATCGCTGCGGCGACCCTGTTTGTCCAGGCGGGGACGTTTGAACTCACTGCAATTGCAGGATTGACTCCTGTCGCCAAAATGGTGGTGCTGTTTGGCATCATGTTTGCCGCGTGGGGAAAATCGGCCCAACTACCGATGCACATGTGGCTCCCCGACGCAATGAATGCACCAACGCCGATTAGTGCTTACTTACATGCCGCTTCGATGGTCAAAGTGGGCGTTTACATTTTTGCCCGCAGTATTCTGTCTGCCGGAACGATTCCTGAAATCGTCGGGATTGTCGGGATTGTCGGGGCCATGATCACCATGATCTACGGTTTTCTGATGTACTTGCCACAGAAAGATATGAAGCGTCTGTTGGCTTATTCAACCATCACTCAGTTAGCATATATTTTTCTGGCACTCTCTATGGCTGCGATGGGGTCATCACTGGCGCTGGACAGCGGGGTTGCTTACATCTTCAACCATGCCTTTGCCAAATGTCTGTTCTTCTTTGTCGCTGGCTCATTCAGCTATGCCTGCGGGACCAGAATGCTTCCTCAACTGAAAGGAGTCATTCGCAAATCACCGCTCTTGGCCATTGGGTTCTGTATCGCGGCAATGGCAATCGCCGGGGTTCCGCCGTTGAATGGATTTTTCAGTAAGTTCCCGTTGTTTGAGGCCGGGTTCCATCTGTCTGCAACCCATGCCTGGTTAACCCCGCTGTTGATTCTGGCGCTGATTGAGTCCATCGCGACATTTGGTTGGCTGTTGTATTGGTTTGGCCGAACCATTATCGGTGAACCTTCTGAAGCGGTTGAGCGGATGTCTCCCTTACCCGGTTCAATGAAAATAACGTTAGTTGTATTAATCGCAATGTCGGTGATATCGAGTGTGATTGCTTCAACATGGCTTCAATAGGAGATGCATAATGGATGATCTCATGATGAATAATCTGGCTGGATTGTTAGTCATCACGTCTTATTTTGTGGTGATTGCCCGTCAGGCCAGAACTGCATCTTGGCTGTATGCCTGTCAGTCTTTCGTGTTGGTCCTGCTCTTTGTGGTCATAGCTGACCATTACGACGCGAGTGATTTGTACCTTTGGTCGATGACGGCTTTTATTTCGAAAGTGGTGTTGTTACCGACAATTTTATATATCCAACTGGGAAAAATGCGTGATGCTGAGGCTGAAAAGCCTATGTTTCACCCCGCGTTGATCGCTGTTTTCGTCGCGGTAATCAGTCTGGTTTGTCTCTATATCATTCAGCCGGTGGCACTTCCGATGGTTGCTACGCTTAAACCCGTCCTCGCTGTATCGTTGGCGCATTTCTTTATCGGGTTGCTGTGTATCATCACTCAACGAAACATTCTGAAGCAGTTATTCGGCTATTGCCTGATGGAGAATGGCTCATCACTGATGTTAGCGCTTGTTGCACACCGCGCGCCTCATTTATTGGAAATCGGTATTACGATTGACGCGATCTTTGCGGTGATTGTGATGGTGATTCTGGCTCGGTTAATTTTTTGCAGACTCAATACGCTGGATGTGAAACAACTGACTGTACTGAAAGGGTAATTGTATGATGTCAATGAATAATCTATTTCCGTACTTGCTTGGCATTCCCTTAACCGCAGCGATGATTTCTTTTATTTGTATTGCGCTGCGAGACCAATTCCGCCACTTATCCATGGTGATTCACCTTGTTAGTGTTGTGGCAATCTGGGGCATCAGCTGGGGGATGGCCACTGAAGTGTTCAGGCATGGTGCGATTTTCTCTGCCGGAAATTGGTTGATGCTTGATGGACTATCAGCACTGTTCCTTGCGGTGCTTGGGCTGGTAGCCTTGTGTACGGGGATTCACTCGGTCGGTTATATCGGGCACGAGCATCAGCACGGCGAATTGTCAGGCAAGCAAGTCTCGCTGTTTTATGGGCTCTTCAATCTGTTTCTGGCGACCATGCTGATCGCTTTAACCGCCAATAATATCCTGATGATGTGGGTGGCAATTGAAGCGACGACCGTAAGTTCGGTGTTTCTGGTCGGGCTGTATTATCAGCGCTCATCACTGGAAGCGGCCTGGAAATACATCATGCTGTGCAGCGTCGGGGTTGCATTTGGCTTATTTGGCACCGTGATGACCTATGCCAATGCCGTTGCTGTATTCGATGCACCGGAACAGGCGCTGCTATGGACGACACTACGGGATCATGCGCATTTGCTTGATCCGCGACTGATGCAAATTGCCTTCATCTTTATTGTGATTGGCTTCGGGACAAAAACCGGTTTATTTCCCATGCATACATGGTTACCGGATGCGCACTCAGAAGCGCCCAGCCCGGTTTCCGGATTACTTTCGGCAGGGTTATTAAACTGCGCTTTGCTCATTATTCTGCGTCACTTTGCCATCAGTTCTATTGTGCTCGGCAGTGATTTTGCCCGCTCTCTGATGCTCGGATTCGGGTTGCTATCGGTTGGTGTTGCAGCACTTTTCATTCTGGTTCAGCAAGATATCAAGCGCTTGTTAGCTTACTCCAGTGTTGAAAATATGGGTTTAATTGCCTTCGCGATTGGTCTCGGTCCGCTGGGCATCTTTGCTGCGCTGCTTCATATGATCAATCACAGCCTTGGCAAAACACTGATGTTCTGCGGGGCCGGCAATATCATGCTGAAGTATGGCACCCGGGACATGAATATCATCAAAGGTGTGGTACGGATAGCCCCATGGACCGGTATTCTATTTGGCGCCGGAGCACTGGCGCTGGGCGGCGTGCCACCGTTCAATCTGTTTGTCAGTGAGTTTTTGATTATCTGTTCCGGGCTGTATGCACAACATCCGGTGCTAATCATTATTTTGCTCTTGCTGTTGACGCTGGTTCTGGCCGGATTCGCCCGCATGGTTGCAGGATGTGTTATGGGCGCAGCACCTGAACATGTTGAAAAAGGTGAAGTGAATTATCTGACGGTCTGCCCGCTGGTGGTGCTGATTGTTCTGATGGTTGTAATGGGGACTCATATTCCGAACACGATTCTTCATGGTGTCGAACAAGCGACACAAATTGTCATTAATCAACCTAATGAATCTCTCCTTGAAACATTAAATCTCCCTTGGCAACAAGGAATGGAACCCATTTCTTCAAGTAGTGACAGTTTATCGGCTGTTTCTCTGACTGAATCGATCAACTAGAGGCCTTATGACATGGATCAATTGAATAGAAATACGCAACAGCAGATCGGTAAGCTCTATGTTGATGGGGTGCGTCAACATTTTCCTGCGGCAATAGAAGATGAAGCCTGGCAGGCCGACAATCAGGTGACGTTGACCGTAAAAATGACCTCGCTGGTTGAAGTGATGAAATGGCTCTACTATGACCAAGGGGGGTGGTTGTCGGTCTCTTTTGGTAATGATGAACGGACATTAAACGGCTGTTTCGGCGTTTATCATGCTTTATCGATGGAAGGCGAAGTGAAAAGCTGGGTGATCGTCAAAGTTTTGGTGAATGCAAACGATCAGGAATTTATCTCGATCACACCTGAGATCCCGGCAGCCGTGTGGGGAGAGCGCGAGATCCGCGATATGTTCGGTCTGCGCCCGATTGGTTTGCCGGACGAGCGTCGTCTGGTGCTGCCCGATGACTGGCCGGAAGATTTGCACCCATTGCGTAAAGATGCGATGGATTACCGTCAGCGTCCGCAACCGACAACGGAGACGGAGAATTACCCGTTTATCAATGAATTAGGGAGCGATTCTGACCGGATTGTACCCGTCGGACCTTTACATATCACCAGTGATGAACCCGGCCATTTCCGCTTATTTGTTGATGGTGAAGACATTATCGATGCTGACTATCGGATGTTTTACGTTCACCGTGGGATGGAAAAGTTAGCTGAAACGCGGATGGGCTATCATGAAGTGGGTTTCCTTGCGGACCGCGTGTGTGGGATCTGTGGATTTACCCATAGCGTCGGTTATAACAATTCCATCGAAACCGCACTGAACATTGAAGTCCCGGCGCGCGGCAAGATGATTCGGACCGTGTTACTGGAAGTAGAGCGCTTACATAGTCATTTACTCAATATCGGTTTGTCCAGCCACTTTGTCGGATTTGATTCCGGTTTCATGCAATTTTTCCGCGTGCGTGAGAAAACCATGGAACTCGCGGAGCTGCTGACCGGCGCCAGAAAAACCTACGGCATGAACTTGATTGGCGGGGTGCGGCGTGATTTTCTCAAAGAGCAGCGAATTAAAGGCATTGCCATGATTCGTGAAGTTCGCCAGTCGTTTACCGAATTGGTCGATGTGCTGCTTTCGACTCCGAATATTGACAGCCGGATCTCCGGTGTTGGTGTACTTGCAAAAGATATTGCCCGTGATTTTAGTCCGGTTGGTCCTCTGGTGCGCGGTAGTGGGTTTGCCCGCGACGCCCGGGTGGTACATGGTCAGTCGCTGGAATCTTACGGGCAGGTACCGCTCGGGTTACACCATTTTGACAGTGGCGATGTACAGGCGCGCCTGCTGATTCGAATCCGTGAAGTGTTCGATTCACTCAATATCGCTGAGTTTGGATTAGATCATCTTCCCGAAGGTGCAATCTTGACTGAAGACTTTCAGTACGTCCCTCATCGGTTTGCTTTGGGATTTACCGAGGCACCGCGCGGCGAAAATATCCACTGGAGCATGACGGGGGATAACCAGAAACTGTTCCGCTGGCGCTGTCGGGCTGCGACCTATGCCAACTGGCCGACGCTGCGTTATATGTTGCGGGGCAATACGGTTGCCGATGCACCACTGATTATCGGTAGCCTTGATCCCTGTTACTCCTGTACGGATCGCGTCACCATCATTGATACCAAGAAAAAACGGTCTCAGACCGTGCCTTATAAAACGATTGAGCAGTACAGCATCAATCGGAAAAACTCACCCCTGAAATCAATGTGAGGTTGTGATGTTAAAACTATTCAAAACAGTTTTAAAAACCGGCGATGCAACGGCCAAGTATCCTTTTGCGCCGTATGAAGTCACCACTGATTTTCGGGGCAAGCCAGAACTGGACGCGGCACAGTGTATTGCTTGTGGTGCCTGCATGAGGGCTTGTCCTGCCAACGCGTTAGTGATGGAGACTGATGAGCAGCAGGGCATCCGGCGCTGGGAGCTTTCTCTGGCGCGTTGTATCTATTGCGGGCGCTGTGAGGAAGTGTGTCCGACGCATGCGTTGGTCTTGTCACAACAGTTCGAACTGGCTGTGACCAACAAAGCAGATTTGTATGAACAGGCTGAGTTTGAGTTGGTTAATTGCCGGGAATGTGATCGTCCTTTCATCGCTAAAAAATTATTCCATTATGTTATGAAGATGCTTCAGCACGCTGGGTTGAGTGGTGAGTCGCTGGCTATGCGTCGTCAGCAGCTGGAAAGCTGCCCTGAATGTCGGCGTCAGGCAAATATGCTGGACGGGCAGAATTTGGCATGTCACCGCTACGTCACTGCAGAGCCGATACCGGTCAAAACTATCTCTGCCACAGATATATCTGCAACTCATCTTCCTAAGCCCAGTGCGCCGGAGAACGGTTGTTCTGCGAACCACATGCCCAACATCAATCCCGCCGATATGAATCGTGAGGAGGTCCAGTGAAAGGTATTCAGCAATTATCGGGTGTTCATCATACGCAGACACAGCCTGTTGAAGTGCCCCCTGAACATCAAGCATTAAAGCAAACACTGTTGAAACAGATCAAACGGTCAGCCTATGTTTATCGGGTGGACTGTGGGGGATGTAATGGTTGTGAAATTGAAATTTTTGCAGCCACTACGCCGGTTTATGATACCGAACGATTCGGCATCAAAGTGGTTGCCAGCCCTCGTCATGCCGACATCTTACTCTTTACCGGTGCGGTAACACGGGCGATGCGTGCGCCTGCTTTACGGGCTTATGAAGCAGCCCCTGATCCGAAAATTGTGGTGTCGTACGGCGCATGTGGCTGTGACGGCGGAATTTTTCATGACCTCTATTGTGTCTGGGGCGGGACAGACAAAATCGTTCCGGTGGATGTTTATATTCCCGGTTGTCCCCCGACCCCGGCGGCCACACTGTATGGATTTGCGGTGGCTTTAGGGTTACTTGAACAAAAAATGCATGCCAAAAACCATGATGCCGAGGCTGAGCCTGCCAGTTTGCGTCATACCGGCATTCCACAGGATATCCGGGTCATGATCGAACGGGAAGCGCGTCTATTGGCCGGTTATCGTCAGGGAAACCGTATTGCGGATGAACTGATGTCTGTGCTGGAAGGATGCCATGCCGACAATGTGGATGTACAAATCCAAGCCTATATTCATCAGCATAACGATCCGCGTTTGACGGAGATTGTTGAAACGCTGATGCGTTCGGTGATGAAGCAGCTGGTTGGCGATGAACTGCAAGGAGGTGCCTGTCATGGCTGTGGCTGATACGCAAAGCGAAAAGCATTCGAGACACTTAATGGAGCGGGTGCGTTTTTATCGGTTAACACGCAAGTTTGTTGATGAAAAAGAGGTGCCGCAAGAAGCACAACAGATCATGTATTACAGTCTGGCGATTGGGCATCACCTGGGCATTGTCGATTGTCTTCAGTCGGATATGGATTGTCACGGTGAAGAATATCTGGCGTGGATTGAGGGATTACCGAAAGACGGTGAAGCGTACCGGAAAATGAGTGGCTTTCTCAAATTCGGAGAGATTACGATTTTCCCTGAGCACATTCATATGTTGGCGACGGCATTTCAGCAAATCAACCCCGCGACACAGTCTGAGACATCACAACGTTTGACCGCCGGATTGATCGAGATTCTCAATGCAATTCATCAAGAGCCGATGATGTATTTGATGGTACGAGGAACGGTGCAATGAGCAGACAAATATTATTGACGGTCGGTAACACCATGATGGGCGATGACGGTGCGGGCCCATTGCTGGCCAAACGTTGTCTGGAGCAACCGATAGACAGTTGGGAAGTATTAGAAGGCGGTACGATGCCGGAAGATACATTGCATCGGATTCGTCACATCAAGCCAGAGCGTGTTCTGGTCGTTGATGCTGCTGATTTCGGCGAAAAGGCCGGAGAGATTCGCATTATTGATCCCGACACGATTGCTGAGATGTTCATGGTTTCCACCCATAGTTTACCGCTGAATTTTTTAATCGATGAACTGAAAACCTTTGTGCCTCATGTTACGTTTATCGGTATTCAACCAGCGATTGTGGCATTTGCTGCACCGATGACCGACATGGTCAGAGACGCTGTCGATACCATTTATCAATCTTTACCTGAATGGCATGACGATATGGATTTTAGCCATTGCTAACGCATGATGACAAAAGTGTCGAAGTTCGACACTTTTGTCGTTGAACAATCAGGCCAAAAGGTTAGCAGTTCTTCCTGATTGGGTTTGTTTTTAAAATTATTACTTATTTTTTCTTATAAATCATTGAATTAAATGATTTCAAATAGTAACTCCCGGATTGGCACGCCTTGTGCCTGTAATGATTAACCACCCCCAGAGTCTGAAGATACTCTGTTGTATTGACACAAAAAGGATACAGCATGAATCGATTTGTTTTTGCTGACGCCAATAAGTGTATTGGTTGTCGAACCTGTGAGATTGCCTGTGCGGTCGCTCATCAGGATGAGTCATCGGGTACTTTGAATGGGACCGAGGATTTTGCGCCACGTTTACAACTGGTGAAAAATGCAGAAGTCTCCGTCCCTGTAATGTGTCGTCAGTGTGACGATGCCCCGTGTGCGCAAGTTTGCCCTAATCATGCCATTGTTCATGAAGATGGTTACGTGAAGGTGATTCAGTCCCGTTGTATCGGCTGTAAGACCTGTGTGATTGCCTGTCCGTATGGTGCGATGAGTGTCATGACCCGAATGAAAAATGTGGTGTCTGAACATGCCGCGCTTTTCCAAAAACAAGTGCCTCAATCCCAAGCACTGAAGTGTGATTTGTGTTCACACCGAGAAGAGGGGCCGGCTTGTGTTCAGGTTTGTCCGACAGAGGCCATTCGTTTGATAGCGCCTGAGTCGCTGCAACAAACCAGCCAACAGAAACGGGAAGCGGCAGCGAATCAGGCTTCTGTCATTTCGGTTTGAAGCAGAATGAGAATGGAACATTGGGGATAGTGAGAAAATTATGATCGAAAAAAAATTAGTCGTGTGCCCCTATTGCGGTACAGGATGTAAGTTGAATCTACTGGTTGAAAACAACAAGGTGGTTGGTGCAGAACCAGCCAATGGCCGAACCAATGAAGGCCAACTATGTTTAAAAGGATACTATGGGTGGGATTTCTTAAATGACACCCAACTGCTGACACCACGGTTGAAACAGCCGATGATTCGTCGGACAAAAAGTGACAAGCTTGAAGCGGTTTCTTGGGATGAAGCACTGGATTTTGCGGTCGAGAAGTTATCGGCAATCAAGCAGAAATATGGTCCTGACGCGATTATGACCACCGGTTCAGCCCGTGGACCGGGCAATGAATCCAATTATGTGATGCAAAAATTTGCCCGGGCAGTGATTGGTACGAACAACGTTGACCACTGTGCAAGGGTTTGTCATGCCCCTTCGGTTGCCGGTTTGGAATCGGTAGTGGGAAATGGCGCAATGAGTAATGCCATTCCTGAAATCGAAGAAGCAAAATGCTTGCTGATCTTTGGTTACAACGTTGCTGACTCTCACCCGGTGATTGCAAGACGTATTTTTAAAGCGCGTGAAAACGGTGCAAAAGTGATCGTCTGTGATCCACGAAAAATTGAATCAGTTCGGGTTGCTGATCAATGGCTGGCGCTCAAAAATGGTTCCAATATGGCACTTGTCAACGCGTTGGCTTATACGCTGATTGATGAAAATCTTTATGATAAATCTTATGTGCAAAATTATACCGAAGGGTTTGATGAGTTCCGCAAGATTGTCATGGATTATGCGCCTGAAAAAGTTGAACATCTGACTGGCCTGAAAGCGGCTGAAGTGCGGCAAGCTGCTCGGACTTATGCCAAGTCTTCCGGTTCGATGATTTTATGGGGTATGGGTGTCACCCAGTTTGGTCAGGCGGTTGATGTGGTTCGTGGTTTGGCTGGCCTGGCATTAATGACGGGTAACTTTGGCCGCCGTGGCGTTGGTTGTGGTCCGGTTCGGGGACAGAATAATGTTCAGGGTACCTGTGATTTAGGGATGTTGCCACATCAGTTCCCGGGATATCAGTCTGTCACTGACGATAAGATTCGTGAGAAATTTGAGCAGGCTTGGGGCGTGAAATTATCAGCGAAACCCGGCTATCGCATGACTGAAATCGGTCATAAAGTGGCAGAAGGTGCTTGTAAAGCGTTCTACATTTTTGGTGAGGATCCAGCGCAGACTGAAGCCGATCTGAATGCGATGCGGGAGACGATGCGCCAGTTAGATCTGGTGATTGTTCAAGATATCTTCATGACCAAAACCGCTGAAATGGCCGACATCATTTTCCCATCGACCAGTTGGGGAGAACATGAAGGTGTGTATACCAGTGCTGACCGCGGCTTCCAGCGTTTCTACAAAGCGGTGACTCCGCCGGAAGGTGTCAAACCGGACTGGGAGATTTTCAGTCTGTTGGCCACACGAATGGGCTATCCGATGCATTATGAAAATACCCAAGAGATCTGGGATGAAATGCGGGCACTGACCCCACTGTTTGCCGGTGTTACCTACGAAAAAATGGCAGGGCTGAAATCCGTAATGTGGCCGTGCCCGACGGAAGATCACCCCGGTACTTCATTCCTGTTTGAAGGCAATAAGTTTGCCACGCCATCAGGAAAAGGGAAGTTTATCGGAGCGTCTTGGCGCCCACCATTGGAACAAACGGATGCTGAGTATCCTTTGGTTCTCTCTACCGTTCGTGAAATCGGTCATTATTCATGTCGTTCGATGACAGGGAATTGCAAAGCGCTTTCAACGCTGGCAGATGAACCGGGATATGTACAGATGAATCCACTGGATGCGAAGCAACTGGGAATCGCGGATCAGCAGTTAGTGTGGGTCTCTTCCCGGCGAGGCAAAGTGATTACGCGCGCCAACGTATCAGAACGGGTTAATGCGGGTGCGGTTTACATGACTTATCAATGGTGGATCGGGGCCTGTAACGAGTTAACGATTGAGCATGTCGATCCGATCTCGAGTACACCTGAGTTCAAGTATTGTGCTGTCAAGGTAGAGGCGATTGAGGATCAGGCATGGGCAGAAAACCATGTTCAGTCTGAATATAGTCAAATGAAAGCTCGACTCAAATCACATGTTGCATATGCGTGATTAGATCAATATGGGCTCTTTACGTCTGTGTACAATGTTCTGTAAAGAGCCTTTGATTGAGTCGTGACTGATTATGAATAGAATTGCTCAAGAGTTGATGAACTTTTCACAAGCCATGCTATCGATTCACGATATGTCTGACTTGTTGAAATTTCTAAATGACGATGAATGTTCATTTCTGCAAGTCGAGCGGATGAACATCATCCTTCACCGAGAAGTTTCTGATGAATTGATCCTTTACTATGTTGATAGTAATCAGCAAGTTCAGCATGAGACATTTCATCCTCAAGAAATCGGTTTATATCATCAGTCTTATGACGATGGTGTCTACGAACTCGATAGTGACGGCTTTGCTTATTACTATCCTCATTTTGCGGGTCATCCGGCTTACCGGGACATTGTCCATTATTGCAAAATGCCGCTGAACACGGTCAGTCAGCAATTGGGTGTGATTGAGTTCATCAATCCCAAGCTCAGTAATATGGAGGATGGTGAGAAGCAGTTTCGTATGGTCAGTAGTATTCTCGTCTCTTTCATTGCTCATATTGTCGAGCATGAATTAGCGTCAAATATGGCCCAGCAGCTGAGCCATGAGCGAGATAACTATCATATTCTGGTCGACGTCACAAATGCGGTCATCAGTCAGAATAGTAAAGAAACATTACTTAATTCTTTGCTCCGCTGTCTGAATCAACATTTTTCGATGCATCATTTGGCGCTGATCGAGCCCTATCAAGGGCATTATATCCAGTACACCAGTGATTTGATTCAGGGAGAAATTCGTCATCACTGCCATTTTTTTAGTGATGACAGTGCGTTTCAGAACTCGGGAGAGCCTTATTGCCCCGTGTTAATTCAGGGCGATGATTTAAGGCCATTATTTTTCCAGAAGAATGCCATCGAATTTGCCGAAGATATTGAACAACTGATCGTGATTCCTATGGTATTTCGTACCAATCGCGTCGGATATATTGCTTACATGCTCCACAAGAAAGATCAAGATGTTGCACTCGATCTCGACTTACTTCAGCAAATTGCAGCTCGGGTAGCGATGGCCATGCATAGTTTAAGTGTGCATGAAACGCATACCAAAGTGCTGCCTAAAAGTGAATATATTTCGATTGCATCCAAGGATGAGAAGCAGCGTATTTTTGACGATATTATCAGCCAGAGTGAGGCGATGAATCGGGTGCTTGATCAGGTTGCGATGGTGGCTGACTGTGATAGTACGGTTTTGATTCTGGGCGAGACCGGTACCGGTAAAGAATTGGTCGCCCGGGCGATCCATAAAATGAGCCGGCGTAGTCAAAAGCGGATGATAAAAATGAACTGCGCCGCGGTGCCGGAAGGCTTATTTGAGAGTGAGCTTTTCGGTCATGAGCGCGGTGCATTTACTGGCGCTGTCCATCAACGGGTGGGGCGTTTTGAGCAGGCGCATCAAGGCACGCTGTTTTTAGATGAAATCGGTGATATGCCGTTGGAGTTGCAACCTAAGTTGTTGCGGGTGTTGCAGGAAAATGAAATTGAGCGGGTCGGGAAAAACCAGTTGATTCAGGTTGATGTGCGGATTGTGGTTGCAACCAATGCCGATTTGCTTTCCATGGTGCAGGAAAAAACGTTTCGTAATGACCTGTATTACCGGTTGAATATTTTTCCGATAGAAATCCCGCCGCTACGTCAGCGGCCGGAAGACATCCCTTTATTGGTGAAGCATTTCACGCGTGTGATTGCCAAGCAGATGGGGAAGCATATTACCGCGATTACCAATGAAACAATGAGAGCACTGACAGCGTTTGCGTGGCCCGGTAATGTCAGACAGTTACGTAACTTTATCGAGCGGTCCGTGATTTTAACCCGTGGTGATGTGCTGAATGCACCACTGGACGAATTAGTGAAATTGGGTCTGGAAATTCCGAAAGCAGAATCCCAGCCACAGGAGAATGCATCGGAAGCTTATCAAGATAAAAAAGATGCGATTGAAATTAATCGTGATACGGTGATTCAGGCTCTTAAAGAAAGTAATGGCATTGTCGCCGGCGCGCGTGGCGCGGCTGCGAAGCTCGGTTTAAAAAGGACAACATTACTGTCACGAATGCAACGGATGGGGATTAGTAGCAAGGATTATTTGCCTGAGACTGAATCAACCTCGTCATGAATCAGGATTGATCTATGAATGAATCTTTCACGGTACAGAATATTGATTCTGTCAGTCATAAAAAAATTGTTCGTTATCGGCAGGATAGTCAGTGTCATTTGGTTGATGATACGTTGATTCAAGAAGTCCCTGTTGCTTTGGAATATAACGGGGTGGCTTACACCGTTATGATGTGTACTCCCAGAGATCTGGATATGTTTGCTGTCGGTTTTTCGCTGACGGAAGGCATTATTGACCATGATCGGGATATCCATGATATCAATATTCAGATGAGTCCCGATGGCATCACGCTCTCGATCGATATTGCCAATCGCTGTATCAATCGTCTGCAGGAAAAACGGCGTACGATGGCGGGAATGACAGGATGCGGTCTCTGTGGCACAGACCAGTTGGCTCATGTTTGTCGTGTACAAATACCACTGGAAAGCCATACGACCTTTCATTTGCAAAAACTAGATGACGCTTTAAACCGTTTGAAACAGAGCCAGCAACTGAATCAACTGACCGGTTCCTGCCATGCCGCTGCTTATATGAATACGCATGGTGAGCTGGAAGCATTATTTGAAGATGTCGGACGGCATATTGCGCTCGACAAATTGATCGGTTGGGTCACCAAGCATCATAAACAGAAAGGGGTGGTATTGGTCACAAGCCGGGCTAGTTTTGAGATGGTGCAAAAAGCCGCAGCCGGGGGAGTCGAGATTTTGTGTGCTATCTCAGCCGCGACCGATATGGCCGTGGATTTAGCGGAGCGTCTCAATGTCACGCTGTGTGGTTATTGCCGTCCGGGACAAGCCAATATTTATACGCACGCAGAAAGGATTCTCGGGTTGAATCAATAGTTGGGAATGTATTTAGTCTTAGAGAAAGAGATAACACAATGAAAATAAAGAATTTACTCCTCGGGTTACTGGTTTTGTTTTCTCCACTGGCATGGGCACACTCCGGTCATGGTGGAGATCATGGTTTTGAAAGTGGCATCTTGCATCCGCTGACTGGAGTCGATCATCTCAGTGTGATGATCAGTGTTGGTGTCTTGGCGGCTTTATTTGGGGGAAGAAGTCGTTGGCAGATGCCACTTTCTTTCATCGCATTGATGATTGTTGGTGGAATTTTAGGGGTATCCGGTTGGGTGATACCGAGTGTAGAACTGTATATCGCGCTCAGTGTGGTTGTGATGGGGCTGTTACTCTGGCGCAGTGTGCAAATTTCTCATCAGTGGGTGACGGTTTTAGTCATGGCATTTGCGGTATTTCACGGGATGGCACACGGTGCAGAGATGCCATTCAATAGTCATGCATTGGCTTATTTCAGTGGCTTTGTTGTTTCCACTTTTCTGTTACATATGACGGGGATCGGACTTGGCAGTGTTGTGTTGCGTTTTTCAGCCAGTGGTCGTTTAGTCAAAATGCTCGGCGCTGTTGTCGCAATACTTGGCGGTTCGTTTCTTGTGTCTTAAGCAAGAAAGCGTCTTAAGCGAAAAAGTATCTTAAGTTAGAGTACTTTAAGTTCTCTAGTGTCTTCAGTTCTCCGGGCTGGTTGTGCCATGAATGAACGATATTTTATTTGTGTCTCCGGTGTTGTTCAGGGGGTCGGTTTCCGTCCCTTTGTCTATCAACTGGCGGTTCAGCATCATTTATCCGGATGGGTGATGAATAGCTCTGAAGGCGTTAAAATTGATGTTCAGGGACGCAAAGATGCGCTCGATTTGTTTGTTCGGGCGCTGAGAGAACGTCCGCCCCGGCTTGCTCGTGTGGATCACGTCGCTTGTTCGCGCCAGCGTTTGAGGCGGATACAAGGATTCACGATTCACCCGAGTCAGCGTGAAACGCATGTTGCGGTCAGTGTTTCTCCGGATCAATCGATTTGTCCCGAGTGTTTGTCTGAAATGAATGATGAACATTCTCCTTATTATCACTATCCATTTGTCAACTGTACGCATTGTGGCCCCAGATATTCGATTATTGAGCAACTGCCTTATGATCGGAGCAACACGACGATGAAAGGGTTTGATTTCTGCCCGTCATGTTTGCAGGCTTATCAAGCGCCGAGCAACCGGCGTTATCATGCGCAGCCCACCAGTTGTCACCATTGCGGGCCGAAGGTTTCTCTGCGTCATGCCCGGGGTACTCTTACCACACAACATGATCAAGTGTTTGAGCAAGCGGCCGAGATACTTAGCCAAGGCGGGGTGATCGCCGTCAAAGGGCTTGGTGGATTTCATCTGGTTTGTGATGCAACATCGTCAGTGAGTGTTATCAAATTGCGCCAAATGAAGCACCGGCAGCGTAAACCCTTTGCGATCATGGTCGATCATGTCGCAACCGCGGCACAATATGTTACCGGGGAGCCCGCCGAATGGCAGGCACTAACCGCCAGTGCCGCACCGATTGTGCTGATGCAGCGTCGGGGGCATCCTGAGCTTGTCCCTGAAGTGGCGTGTGACAGTCCTTACTTGGGCGTGATGCTCCCTTATACCCCGTTACATCATCTGTTGTTTGAACAATATCGGCGCTACCGAAGCGAGCCGATTCTCGTGATGACCAGTGGTAATGTGTCCGGAATGCCATTAGTAACAGACGGTGATGATGTGCTGCGCTTGTTTGGCGAGGCTTTGGATGGCGTGTTGGATCATAACCGGCCGATTGCCAATCCGTGTGACGATAGCATTGTTCATCAGGCTGGCAATGCCATGCGGGTGCTACGAATGGCGCGGGGGTACGCGCCATTCAGTCATCACAGTGATTATCAGGGCGCACCGATTATAGCGATGGGCGCGCAGCAAAAATCGACCATTGCCATGGCCTTATCCGGACAGTCGATGTTGTCTCCCTATATCGGTGATCTGGATGATCTCGATACCCAACAACGCCATGAACAGACGGTTTCATTCTTTCAACATCTGTATCAATGTGAACCTTCACATTGGGTGTGTGACTATCATCCGGGATATTGTTCGACCCAGTTTGCGGAAACCCAATCCGGCTGCCTGTTACAGGTGCAGCATCATCATGCCCATATTCTGGCCGTAATGGCGGAATATCAATTCACCGGCCCCGTATTAGGGTTTGCGTTTGATGGTACCGGCATGGGGGATGATGACACGGTTTGGGGCGGTGAAGTGTTGCTGGCGGATACTCAAGGTTATCAGCGTTGTGGCAGTTTAAGACCTTTTCGGTTGATTGGCGGCGAGCGGGCGATTCGTGAACCTGCCCGAATTCTGCTGGCAATGCTGCTTGAATGTTATTCGCTGCAAGAGATTCGCTCGCTGGAACACCCGGCCTTTCAGGGATGGGATGACCATGACTTTTCTAATCTGCATCAACTGTGGCTGTCCGGTAAACATTCTCCGCTGTGTTCTTCTGTCGGACGCCTGTTTGATGCGTGGGCTTGTTTAGGTGCATTGCTCGGTCGTCCTGATTTTGACGGCGAAAGCGGCTTACTGGTGGAATCCGCTGCAATGTCAGCCGGGCAGCCCGACCCGTCTTGGGAGATGAACTGGGAGGACGGGACGTCGCTACTGGATTGGAAGCCATTATTGATACGGTGTATTGAATCCCAAATTTGGCTGAGCCAAGAAGCGATTTCTGACGCTTGTCTAGGGTTGATTGAAGCATTGGCCGGGGCGATTCAACAGATGGCAAGCCGTTATCCATCCCTGCCGGTCATTGTCAGTGGCGGGGTTTTTCAAAATCGATTGTTGATGGATGCCTTGTGGCAGAACTGGGACGAAACCAAGCAGCCGATATATAGCGGTACGATGATTCCGATCAATGATAGCGGTATTGCGATGGGACAGCTCTGGTATGGCATTCACCAGTGCTGAATAATCAGAATTATCCGATGGTGAAGCCTTGTGGTCGAATCTTCGGACAGCAGAGAGTAATGAGTGATGTGTTTATGTATTCCCGCGAGTGTTGTCAGTGTCGATCAACAACGAATGACCGCTGTCGTCGATACATTAGGTGTCGAGCGAGAAGTTAGTACTCACTTGATATCAGAACCAATTCAGGTTGGTGAACATTTACTGATACATGTGGGATTTGCGATCAGTAAAATTGATCAGCAAGAAGCAAAGGAAAGTTTGCAAACCTATCGTGACCTGATCAGTCAGGTCGGTTCTGATGAGATGTGGATTGGGTGAAGCGATGAATGACGAAATAAGCACGACAGATTCGGTCCGATCTTTGTATCAGGGTTTTCGGGAACCGGCGGTCATTCGCGGGTTGGCAGAACAGATTCGCCATAAAGCACGTGACTTGCCGGAGCCGCTCTACATGATGGAGGTGTGTGGCGGACACACGCATACCATCATGAAATATGGTATCCAGCAATTATTGCCGGAGAATTTACATTTCGTGCATGGGCCGGGATGCCCGGTCTGCATCATGCCGAAAGAACGGATTGATCATGCCATTATACTGGCGCAGACCGAAGGTGTAATTCTGGTGACCTTGGGTGATATGATCCGAGTGCCGGGCTCTCGTTTGTCTCTGGCAGAATGTCGGGCCAATGGTGGTTCGGTCATGCCGATCTACGACCCGATGGATGTGCTTGAGATTGCCCGCCAAAATCCAGGGCAAAAGGTGGTCTATTTCGCGATCGGTTTTGAAACCACGACCCCGATGACCGCGGTTTTAGTCCAACAAGCGCGACGTCTACAACTGACCAACCTCTGTTTTCATATTAATCATGTACTGGTGCCTCCTGCGATGGATGCGGTGATGGCGGACTCAATGGCCCGGGTTAATGCGTTTCTCGGCCCATCTCATGTCAGCGTGATCACCGGTGCAAAGATTTATCAGCCGATTGTGCAGCATTATCAAATCCCGGTGGTGGTTTCCGGCTTTGAACCGGTGGATGTTTTGGAGTCGGTACATATGCTGGTCGAACTGGCGCTTGATGGTCAGCCTGCATTGCAGACGCAATACACACGAGCGGTCTCATTTGAAGGCAATGCGGTTGCTCAGGCATGTATCGCGGATATTTTTGAAGTCCGGGCAGCATTTAACTGGCGTGGGCTGGGGAATATTCCGAACTCCGCCCTGAAGCTCCGGGCACAGTATGCGGATATGGATGCAGAAGTTTTGTTTGAATCGCTGCTACCGCAGGAGCCTGTGCCTGATCACAAAGCGTGCCGTTGTGGGGATATTTTACGTGGGCTCGCCAGCCCGCCTGATTGCAAAGTCTTTGGCAAAGCGTGTCAACCGAGTCGGCCGATGGGAAGTTGCATGGTGAGTTCTGAAGGTGCCTGTAATGCTTATTATCGCTACGCCGGTTTTCATACTGAGCCTCAGGAGTAATCATCCATGAAAAAACAGCAAACAGTTCAATTGAGTCATGGTGGTGGTGGCGTTGAGATGAATCATCTCATTCAGCATCTGTTTTGGCAGCGGTTGGGGAACGATATTCTCAATCAGGCAGAAGACGCCGCAACACTGAATATTCCTTCCCCGTTGGCCATGACAACCGACAGTTTCACCGTCTCTCCCCATTTTTTTGCCGGAGGGAATATCGGGACTCTTGCCGTTGCCGGTACCTGTAATGATCTGGCAATGGTCGCTGCCAAACCGACTTATCTGAGTTGTAGTTTTATCATTGAAGAAGGTACGCTCATCAGCGAATTAGAAACGATTGTCGATGCCATGGCAACCGAGCTGGCTGTCGGTCAGACCCAGATCGTCTGTGGTGATACCAAAGTTGTGCCCAGAGGCGCAGCCGATAAGGTGTTCATCAATACTACCGGCATCGGTGCAATTCAAAAAACGGATGTCTCGGCACACCGGATTATGGCAGGGGACGTGATTTTGGTTTCCCGGGATATCGGTTGCCACGGTGCCTGTATTCTGGCGGCCAGAGAATCACTACGGCTTGCCCATCCGATCATCAGTGACTGTGCCGTGTTGTGGCCGGTGGTTGAGGCACTGTTAGCCGATTCAATTGACATCCATGCAATGCGCGATGCAACGCGGGGTGGTCTCTCTGCGGTGTTGAATGAGTGGTGCCAGAGTTGTGGATTACAACTGGCGATTCAGGAAGCACAAATCCCGGTGGATGATGCTGTGCGGGGGATCTGTGAATTGTGTGGCTTTGAACCTTGTGATTTGGCGAATGAAGGGACGTTTGTCATCGCAGTTCCTGCAGCGCAGGCGCAGCAGACGCTCGAAGTCTTACGTCAGTTTAATTCACAGGCCGCGGTGATTGGTGAAGCGGTCTCTTTATCACCGGCAAAACCGGTGCTGCATACTGCTTGGGGGAGCCGCCGTTACCTTGACTTCCCTGCCGGTGAGTTGTTACCGCGAATTTGCTAGGAGTGAATCATGCACGAATTATCTCTGAGTCTGAAAACGATTGATCTGGTCGTAGAACATGCACGTCAATGCCAATCTCATCGGGTGACGGCTGTCACCTTGGGGATCGGTGTGCTTTCTTGTATTGAACCGGATTCATTATTGACGGGCTTGCAGTTTGCGAGTCGCGAGACTCTGGCGGAAGGCGCACAGTTTTTGGTGGAGATGATTCCAGCCACAGCTTGGTGTGAACCGTGTCAACAACACGTTGATATTGATACCCATTATACCGGTTGTCCGTTATGTCATTCATATCAGTTGATCGTTGAAACCGGACAAGAATTAAAAATTAAATCAATAGAGGTAGAATCTTATGTGTAGTGTTTGCGGTTGTGGCGAAAGTCACTTGGATGAGCATCATCATGACCATCATGACCATCACCATGATCACGCCCATCCCCATACTCATGCTGAACCGTCAAAAGCTCAGCCGATGGTCATTCATCATCATTACAGTCATCAGGGCGATGTCCATCATCATATTCACTATCATATTCATCAGGATGAGTTATCATCAGTGGTGCACCAGTCTGCTGCTCATCACTATCATGAGCCGCATCATCACCATGAAGCACATCATCACGAATCGCACCGTCATGAACCTCATCACCATGAGGAACCCCATCAACCGACAGTCACGGCGCAGGGGGATCTTCACTATGGTCAAGGTGCAGCTCAAACCCATGTCACAGGGGTGTCTCAGCGTCAGCTGATCCATCTCGAACAAGATATTTTAAGCCAGAATGATCGCATCGCTGATGAAAACCGGGCTCATTTTCAAGCTCATGGTCAACTGGTGTTAAACCTGATGTCGAGTCCGGGCTCCGGTAAGACGACGCTACTGGTTGAAACGTTGAAGCAGTTGCAGTCGAGCTATCCATGTGCAGTGATTGAAGGGGATCAACAGACCAGTCAGGATGCGAACCGAATTCGGGCCACATCCGTTCCGGCGATTCAGGTCAATACCGGCAAGGGCTGCCATCTGGACGCTCAGATGATCCACCGTGCTTATCATCAGCTTGACATGCAAGCGTCCGGTATTTTGTTTATTGAAAATGTCGGCAATTTAGTTTGCCCGGCGAGTTTTGATCTGGGAGAGCGGCATAAAGTCACCATTTTATCTGTCACTGAAGGTGAAGATAAGCCATTGAAGTATCCGAATATGTTTGCTGCTTCTCAGTTGATGCTGGTGAATAAAATTGATCTGCTGGACTACGTCGATTTTGATATCGAAGACTGTATTGCCAATGCACGTCAGATCAATCCGAACATCCGGGTGATCAAGATCTCAGCCACTACCGGTGAAGGGATGTCAGCTTGGATTGACTGGATCACTCAGCAGCAGAAGCAACTCGCATCCTGATTGTGCGTTGATTGATGTGATGTTTTATTGGAGGAATGTCTCAAATTTACGTTGCGCCACATGAGTGGGCCTAAAGTTGATAAAAACCATTATTACGACTGATATATTGATGAAATGGGGGAACTTATCTGAGAAAAGGAAAGAACAGGTAGAATAAAATCGGGCTTGCGCGTAGAAAGAGAATGAAGGTGTTCTTTTGGATGCTTCGGTTCAGGTATATATTGTTCCCCCAGAGAGGGTCAATATTTTCCTGTTATTTTTGATTGTGTTATACGATTCGCCGTCATATGACATGATTTCGTTGTATCCTGAATGAAGCCCGTTCAATTTTCAATGAATATAAAAGGATTTGATATTCATGAGATATACGCCAACGCTCAAGCTCAGCACCCGACTGGTTGCGGTAGTCACTATGATTGTGACCGGGGCGATTTTTATCTTATTTATTGGCGGAACCCTTTCTTTTCAACGGTTGGGACATGAATATCTCAATCATTACCTGTATGGTGTGGTTGAAGTCATTGATAAAGAATTGGAAGAACCTGATGCTGCCTATTCTATGCAGCGCTGGGTTCCCAAGTTACTTCATGCCAGTAACATCGTTGAAATGACGCTCACTTCGAAAGCCGGTGTCGTGTACCGATTTAAAGATACAACCTCTTCAGTTGAGGAGAGCCGATTGTATCATGCTCATTTTGGTCTGAAACGTAATCAGGATTACTCCTTACACTTTAAGGCGGTCCCGCCCTATATCGGCTTTACGTACTCTTTCAGTGCAATGTGGTCGACAACCTTCGCTGTGATTCTGATTGTGGTGTGTCTGCTACGAGGGGTGAAATGGTTACAGGCTCAACTGCTTGGTTCTGAATTGCTTGAAGAGCGCGGCAGGATGATTCTGGCCGGGCAGGTGGAACGTTATGCAAAGGGTGATGAAAAAGAGTGGCCTTATACCGCAAGTGAGGCACTTGACCGACTGATTGAAGAACTTCAAGATGCCCGACAGGAACGAAGTCGTTTTGATACATTTATCCGCACGCAGACATTTTTAGATCAATTGACGGGGGCTGCCAACCGGGTGTTATTTGATAGCAAGCTGGAAGCGGCTTTACTCGAAAATGATGCGCGAGGCGGTGTCCTGATGCTACAGCTTGAAGAGCTGGATGGGCGGGATAAATCGGAATTTGATCATTTGGTCGTTCAGGTCGGGGAATGTATTTCGAATGTGATTCAACGTTATCCGGATGCAATTCTGTCGCGTTATTATGACACCGTTTTCTCGGTGTTGATCCCCCATCAAAATTCGAAGGAAGTGGCTCAAGTTGCTGTCCAGTGTTTGAAAGGGATTGAGCGGTTAAGTCCGCCTCTGCCACTGGAACCGAGTAACTGGTGTCATATCGGCATCACGATGTACACCGAAGGAGAACAGTGGGGGAGAATTATTGATGAGGTGGAGACAGCATTAAAAACGGCTCAATTGGAAGGTGTCAACGCGTGGAGCCGCTTTAACAAGGTTAAACCGGTCGATGATGAAAGAGGTAACGTTCGCTGGCGTAGTTTGTTTGAACATAACCTGACTGAAGAGAAAATATGTTTATTCAAACAGGACTGTTATGTCATCTCCCGTCATAACCAACTCTCGGTTATCCATAAAGAACTTTTTGTCAGAATTCCCGAACCGGGACAGGGATTCATGAAAACATCCCGGTTTATCTCAGCGATTGTGACCGTTGGCTATGAAATGGTGCTGGATCGGGTAACCTGTCATCGCGTGGTGCGATTCCTTCGGGAGGAAGGCTCAGGGACTGATATATATTCAATCAATTTATATGTCACCTCATTTGCTCAGCGTACACATTTTATCTGGTTCAGGAATTTGCTGATGCAACTGCCTCGTGAATATCGTCAGCGGCTCTGTTTTGAGTTTACGGAAAGTCATTTAGTGAAACACCTTGACTATATGCGACCGGTGTTAAAAATGATTGCTGCATTCAATTGCCAGATTGTGGTTGGACAGGTCGGACGTACTATCGTCAGCACGCATTACGTCAAAGAATTCAAAATTGACTATCTGAAACTTCATCGTAGTCTGGTAAAAGGTATTGAACGACGCTCCGAGAATCAGTTGTTTGTTCGGAGTATGGTTGGTGTCTGCCGTGGCGCGGACACTCAAATTATCGCCGTCGGTGTTGAATCTGAAGGTGAATGGAAAATTCTTCAGTCTTTGGGCGTCAGTGGCGTTCAGGGACGGTTATTTGATATCGAATCTCAATGGATTCCCAAGCCTCGGGTAACCAATATTAAACCGGGGAAACGGAAACGCTGGAAAACGAAACACACTCAGCGCTGACAGAACAGGCTAAGATTCGGTGCTATTTCAGGCGGAATCTTAGCCCTGAGTAAGAAATCTGTTAGAAATTGCGTGTTTCTGTCCATGTTTCGGTGTCAATATCTTGCTGTGACAGCAAGGCATTGGTACATTTAACGGAATTTTAATCTTCAATTTTCTTGCAGGATGAACGAAGAATATGTTTAAGAAACTTCGTGGTATGTTTTCAAACGACTTATCGATTGATTTAGGGACTGCCAACACGCTTATATACGTCAAAGGACAAGGTATTGTCCTTGACGAGCCTTCCGTTGTAGCAATTCGCCAAGATAAAGGGCGTGGTGGTCGTAGTGTCGCTGCCGTCGGACATGCGGCGAAACAGATGCTGGGACGAACACCGGGGAATATTTCAGCAATTCGCCCCATGAAAGATGGTGTTATCGCTGATTTCTACGTCACTGAGAAAATGTTGCAAACTTTTATCAAACAAGTCCATGACAATAGTTTTCTTAAACCGAGCCCTCGGGTGTTGATCTGTGTCCCTTGTGGTTCAACTCAGGTTGAACGGCGTGCGATCAAAGAATCGGCAGAAGGTGCCGGTGCCCGTGAAGTTTATTTGATTGATGAACCAATGGCTGCTGCTATCGGTGCGGGTCTTCGCGTTTCAGAGCCGACCGGTTCAATGGTGGTTGATATCGGTGGCGGGACGACTGAAGTTGCGGTTATTTCTCTCAATGGTGTCGTGTATTCGTCTTCAGTACGGATTGGTGGTGATCGGTTTGATGAAGCGATTATCAATTACGTTCGTCGCAACTACGGTAGTTTGATTGGTGAAGCGACTGCCGAAAAGATTAAACATGAAATCGGTACGGCTTATCCGGGTGACGATGTCCGGGAAATCGAAGTTCGTGGTCGTAATCTGGCAGAAGGTGTGCCGCGTAGTTTTACACTGAACTCGAATGAAATTCTGGAAGCACTTCAGGAGCCTCTCACTGGGATCGTCTCTGCCGTGATGATTGCATTAGAGCAATGTCCGCCGGAACTCGCATCAGATATTTCTGAAAATGGGATGGTGCTGACAGGTGGTGGTGCACTGCTGAAAGATCTTGATCGTCTGCTGACCGAAGAAACGGGAATTCCCGTTGTGGTTGCCGATGACCCACTGACATGTGTTGCCCGAGGCGGTGGTAAAGCGCTAGAAATGATCGACATGCATGGCGGTGATTTATTTAGTGAAGAGTAGTGCCATCTTTGTGTCATTGTTTGAGATGAAGAGACGCTGCAAAACGGGATTGTCATCATGAAGCCAATTTTTGGGCGAGGTCCATCTCTTTCGCTACGTCTTTTTTTTGCCGTTGTATTATCAGCCAGTCTCATGCTGGCTGATAGTCGTTTAAATACTTTTTCTCACGTACGTTATTTTCTCAATAGTTTCGTTGCACCGATTCAGTATGCTGCGGACCTTCCCCGGGTTTTATTTGACGGTTTATACGAGCGGATGCAGAGTCATCAAACGCTGTTGGAATCCAATCAACGTCTGAAACAAGAAGTGTTGACGCTCAGAAGTGATTTGATTTTATTCAATCAGTATAAAGAAGAAAATCAGCGCTTAAGAAAATTACTGGGATCGTCTTTTGTTCGGGATGAGCGGAAGATGGTCACGGAAGTGATGGCGGTCGATACCTCACCTTATACCCACCAAGTTGTGATTGATAAAGGCCGGACCGATGGCGTCTATGAAGGCCAGCCCGTTATTAATGAAAAAGGGATTGTCGGTCAGGTTACTTTTGTGGCAGCTCATAATAGTCGGGTTTTACTGTTGATTGATGCAAATAGTGCAATTCCTGTTCAGGATCTACGCAATGATATTCGGGTGATCGCTTCCGGGAATGGCCAGTCGGAATATATTCAACTGGAACATATTCCGAGTAGTACCGATATCGAAGTGGGGGATCTATTGGCATCTTCAGGATTGGGAGGCATTTATCCGGAAGGTTATCCCGTCGCCAGAGTGTCCAAAGTGGATAAAGACACACGTCGCGAGTTTGCCGTCATTGAAGCAACCCCGGTGGTTGATTTTGATCGCTTACGTTATTTGTTGCTGGTCTGGCCGAACGAGGATCGACAACAGAAAGCCCGCCAGTCTTTAACGGATACATTGGATAAGGAGCAGCTGCGTGGCCAATAAAGTCCTGAAAGGACATGTTGTGATCTGGATATCCTTCTTCTGTGCGCTCGTTTTGCAGACGATCCCGTGGCCGGGGGCGCTTGAGCTATTGCGCCCCTCATGGATTTTACTGATTCTCTGTTACTGGGTACTTGCGTTGCCGCACCGTGTGAATGTCGGTACAGCGTTGGTGCTTGGACTACTCTGGGACTTGATTCTCGGATCAACCTTGGGGATCCGTGGCATGATGTTGTCTATTATTGTGTATATTGTCGCGATGAATTTTTTGATTCTGCGTAATATGGCATTATGGCAGCAGTCGATCGTAATTGGGTTACTGACAATTGCGCTTGACGTTATGGTTCTGGGTGGAGAGTTTTTGTTCCGGCCTGCTGAGTTCAATGCGCTCTCTTTATGGGGCGGGGTCATTAGCTGTATTTTGTGGCCGTGGCTCTTCCTGCTATTGAGACGCGTGAGACGCTACTGGAATATCCGATGAACGACCGGATACTTTATCTTGCTTCCGCTTCCCCGAGACGAAAAGAGCTCCTGACGCAGCTAGGTTATTCGTTCGAGATTATTTTACCTGAAGTCGCAGAAGAGCATCAGGCCTATGAATCAGCGCAAGCCTATGTGTCGAGATTATCCCGGGAAAAAGCAATCGCGGGTCTGCACATGGCGACGTCTGAGCGAGCGGTTGTTTTAGGGGCTGATACGATTGTGGTAGTTGATCAGCATATTCTCGAAAAACCGACCTGTTTTACACATGCCCGGCAGATGCTCTTACAGCTTTCCGGGCGAAACCATCAGGTCATGACCGCAGTGACGGTAACTGATGCCCAACAAATACACACGATAGTTGTAACCACTGATGTATGGTTTAAACCGTTGTCAGACAATGAAATAGAACGCTATTGGCAATCGGGCGAACCGTGTGATAAAGCTGGCAGTTATGGTATTCAGGGATTGGGTGGAAAATTTGTAACTCGGATTGAAGGTAGTTATTTTGCCGTTGTCGGACTACCGTTATTTGAAACTGACCAGCTCTTGCATAAATTTTTATAAAATCAAATTGAGGTGCGCTCATGAGTGCAGAGTTGTTGTTGAATGTAACTCCGAGTGAGAGTCGCGTTGCGATGATTGAGGGTGGCGTCCTTCAGGAAATCCATATCGAGCGAGATGCAAAACGCGGTATCGTCGGAAATATTTATAAAGGAAAAGTGAGCCGGGTGTTGCCCGGAATGCAGGCTGCATTCGTTGATATTGGTCTGGATAAGGCCGCTTTTCTCCATGCTTCGGATATTGTTCCCCACACTGAATGTGTGGCGGAAAATGAAAAGCAGCAGTTTCAGGTACGCGATATCTCTGAACTTGTCCGTCAGGGACAAGATATTGTGGTACAGGTTGTTAAAGATCCGCTCGGTACCAAAGGGGCTCGCCTGACGACGGATATCACACTGCCTTCCCGTTATCTGGTGTTTATGCCCGGCGCCAGTCATGTCGGTGTTTCTCAACGGATTGAAAGTGAGTGCGAAAGAGAGCGTCTCAAGAATATCGTCGCTAATTATTGTGATGAATTGGGAGGCTTTATTATCCGTACTGCCGCAGAAGGTGCTGATGAGAAAGAACTCTCTCAGGATGCCGCTTTTCTCAAGCGCTTGTGGAGCAAGATCATGGAGCGGCGGGCAAAGTATAAAACGCGGACCACCCTTTATGGTGAACTGGGACTGTCACAGCGCATTCTCAGAGATTTCGTCGGAACGGATTTAACTAAAATTCTGGTAGACTCTCGTCTGGAGTTTGAAAACCTCAAAGAATTCACCTCTGAATATGTGCCGGAACTGACCGAGAAATTGGTGTTGTATGAAGGCGATAAACCCATTTTTGATATGTATGATACAGAGAATGAAATCCAACGTTCTCTGGAACGTAAGGTTGAACTGAAATCAGGTGGTTATCTGATCATCGACCAAACGGAAGCTATGACTACCATCGATATCAATACGGGTGCCTTTGTCGGCCGCCGCAATCTGGAAGAGACGATTTTCAATACCAATATTGAAGCCACCCAAGCGATCGCCCGTCAACTTCGCCTGCGCAATCTGGGGGGCATCATTATTATCGATTTTATAGATATGGTCTCAGAAGAACACCGGACTCGCGTACTGACCTCATTAGAAACGGCACTGAGTAAAGATCGGGTCAAAACCAATATCAATGGCTTTACGCATCTGGGATTGGTCGAGATGACACGTAAGAGAACGCGAGAAAGTATTGAACATGTGTTGTGTTCTACTTGTCCAACCTGTGAAGGACGTGGACAAGTCAAAACTGTTGAAACCATTTGTTTTGAAATTTTGCGTGAAATCACCCGGGTGAACCGTGCTTATGATGCGGATAAATTTGTCGTGTATGCTTCGCCAGCGGTCGCTGATTCTTTACAGGGGGATGAGTCTCATGCGTTGGCAGAGCTTGAGGTCTTTATTGGCAAACAGGTGCGGATTCAAGCGGAACATTTGTATGTCCAAGAGCAGTTTGATGTTGTCATGATGTGACTTAACTGAGTAGGGTATTGTGCGTTTTATAGTTTCTCGTCTTGTACGGACATTACTATGGCTTTTATTAAGCCTGTTGGTTTTGCTTGCGATTCTGATTTCAGCTTTGAGAATTGCTTTACCTCATATGAATCAGTATCAGATACCAATGACCGAATGGATGAACCGACAGGCTGAAATTCAGTTTTCTGTGAAGGATATACAAGGATTTTGGCGTAATCGACATCCTTCTCTTTCTTTTACGGGATTTCAAGCGCATTTACCCGATACATCGAATATTCATTTTGCAGCCGATCAGGTTGATATTGAATTCGATTTATTTAAATCACTGCTGCAGGGGCAGCCCGTGATTGCAAATTTAGTCATTCACCAGTCGAAGCTGGATGTCAGTTCGGTTGATCTGTTTCAATCGTCGCCCAATGATTCCCTTGACCGGGACGAGCAAAAAAAAGCACAACTGGAAACCATTCGTCATCTGGACAATATTTTTCTGCGTCAGCTCGATGATTTTTCGGTGCTGGACTCGACCGTTCGTTATCGCTCGATCTCTGGTGATATCCGGCAGCTGGAAATTGCCAGACTGAAATGGCAGAACAATGGCCGTCGTCATCAGGCTCAAGGCGTGGTGAGTGTCACTAATACCGGTATTAACTCTCTTTCTGTTCGGGCAGACTTTGAGGATTTTGACTCATTCCATGATATTTCTGGCCAGTTTTATGTCAGTTCGGACAATATTAGCGTTGGTCCGTGGCTGACTCAGTACCTGAAAAAAGAGACCGGCATTCATAGTGCTCAGGTCAGTTTTAATGGCTGGTTGACGCTCGAACACAATACCCCGAAAGATGGCTATGTGCAGGTCCGTCCTTCCGATCTGTTCTGGTCGGACTTATCCAATAAACATTCAGACTCAGCTCCGGGTAAACAGCACCGTTTGCATATGCAGGAAGGGATCTTCCGGCTGATTCCGAAGCAAGACGGCATGGTGATTCAGGCGCAGTCTGTCGTATTACAAACGGATGAGATTCAGTGGCCGGAACTCAACTTTTTAATGAAATGGCAGCCTGATCACTGGCTGATGAATATCGGTGAGATCAACATCGGTTCATTAGTACCACTGATCAAACGGATGCCTTTGTCCAAGCAACTGCAAGGCATGTTGGCACAACTGAAACCGCAAGGTACGTTGCATGATATTCGCTTAGCCGGTGATATGCAGGGTATCCGGCAATATTCAGCACAACTTGCCGAAGGAGCAATTCAGCAGTGGTCTTTATTGCCGGAAGTTCATCATCTTCAGGCGAGTATTCGTGGCAATATCGATAAAGCTGTGATTCAGGCCCGTTTGGATGATGACACTCTTCCTTACAGTGATGTGTTTCAGGCACCGCTGATTATCCAAAAAGGTCAGGTCAATTTAGTCTGGCAGTCTACTGCTGATGGCTGGTCATTATGGTCAGATCATGTGACCGTACGCACACCTGATTTACAGACCGTCGGTCAATTTAAACTGGATTTTTTTCATGATGAGAGCCCGTTACTGTCACTGTATACCGAAGTCGATCTGTTTCAGGCCGGAGAAACATGGCGCTATTTGCCGGTCCGTGCACTTGGCGATGAATTGACAGATTACCTGTCGACTGCCATTCAGGGCGGGGAGGTAAAGACAGCGAAGATACTGTGGTACGGGCGTCTGAACGATTTTCCTTATCAGCACAATGACGGTATTTTTCAGGCTTGGGTCGGGTTAAAAAATGCCCGGTTCAGTTATGATACCGCATGGCCACCTTTAACCGATTTACAGGTGAATCTGCTATTTCAGAATGAATCAATGTATCTGGATTCGAGACAGGCACATCTGATGGATGTCAACGCGTTACGCATAACCGGACGGATTCCGGCTTTAATCAATTCGGGACATATTGAAATTGAAGCAAGAGCGGAAGCCCAGGGGAACGCATTGCGTGATTTTATGACATCGACCCCATTGGTTAATTCGGTCGGTGCCGCATTAACCACCGTGCAGGTGAACGGCAATATCCAATCTGAGTTTCAGCTCAACATTCCCTTTGAAAGCCACCGAGAGCCGAGAGCATGGGGATGGGCAGATCTAAAGAACAATCGTGTTGATATTCAGTCCCCCTCACTTGATTTACGCAAAGTTTCCGGTCGTATTCGTTTTGATAATGATGTGGTGACCGCGTCAGCGTTGCAGGGAGAAATGTTAGGTCAGCCGGTCTTATGGGATTTTCAAGGAGAAAGCAGTAGCAAAGGATACAATGTTCATATTGATACGGTCGGCGATTGGGAAGTCACGCCCTTGGCATCTTATGTCGGTCAAAAATGGATTGCACCGCTCTCCGGCCATGCACCGTGGAAAATGGGGGTTGATATTCAGCTCAATGATATTGGTTTTTCTTATCAGGCAAACCTGAACACAGATTTGAAAGCAATTGCCAGTCAGTATCCTTATCCGTTAAATAAAAAGAGTCAGGAGCCAGGGAAAGCCGTATTACAAATTTCCGGCAATCAGGAAACGATTAGTGCCCGGATTCAGGTGCCTCATGCCAAGTATCAGACGGAAATCGATGTGACACAATCCGAGCCGATACTCACGGCAACCAACCTGATTTTCGGCAACGGCAGTTTTAAAGTGAGTCCGATTGTCGGACATTCAGCCACAATCCGTTTGAATCATTTCGATCTTGATCAATGGATTGCATTGCTGGCCACGGAAGAGGCATCCTCCGGTGCACCGAAAAGCAGTACCAGTCAAGCGGCGTCAATACCACCGCTGCCGATACCGGATCATATCGAAATTCAGGTGAAAGACCTGACACTGGCAACACTGGAATGGCATGATGTGGATTTTCTTGCCCGGCATAAAAGTTTTGGCTGGCGAATGAATATTCAGAGTCAAGAAGTTCAGGGGAAAGCCAATTATATTGCACCTTATGATTTGAGTGTCGCGTTGGATCAACTGCATCTGTATATCCCTGCGTTAGAAAACCGGAAAGAGCACGATTCGTTGTTTATTGATGAATCTCGACAGAACGAGCGCAGTATTACCAATTTTGATCGTCAGTTTCATCAGTTGATGCCAAACCTGACACTAGTGATCCAAGATTTCTGGTTTCAGGGGTATAAAGTCGGTCGGTTGAATATGGATTTCCAACGGCAAGGAAAAGTGCTGTCATGGAAGAATATTGATATCGTCAGCGGCAGTAATGAAATTCATGCCAATGGTCAGTGGACACTGGATGGGAAACAGTCCCATACTGTGCTAAACATGGATTTGAAAGGTGATAACAATAGTGATCTGATGGAGCGTTTCGGAATCACATCAGGGATTCAGAATGCACAGTTCTCGATCAAGACGCAGATGGCATGGGATGGCGCTCCATGGGCTGCTCAGGTCGATACACTCAAAGGTTCGGTCAGCTCAAAACTTGGTAAAGGCAGTATCTCCGATGTCAGTGGTGCGGCACGTTTCTTGGGATTGTTTAGTTTAGATTCCATTATTCGTAAGATGCAGCTCGATTTCAGTGATGTATTTGATCAGGGGATGGCGTTTGACTCCATTGAAGGGAGCGGAGAAATATCACAGGGTGTGTTCGTGACCAATAATATTGAGATGGATGCTTTGGCTGGCAATATGACCATTAAAGGTATGGTTGACCTGAACGCGAAGACTATTGATGCTGAAGTTCATTTTGTTCCTGATATGACGTCTGGCATTCCCGTTCTCGGTGCTTTTGCCGTCAACCCAGTGACAGCCCTCTATGTGTTGGCAATCACGACGGTTATCTCCCCGGTGGTTGAGGTTTTCACGGAAGTCAATTATGAAGTGAAAGGGCCGATTGATAAGCCTGTCGTGAAAGAAATTTCCCGGAGTAAAGGTGAATTCAAACTACCGAAAAAATTACGCGAAGAAGTACAGCAACATAAACAAGGAGCGACCCAATGAGCCGAGTCGGTTTAATTCAGATGACATCCGGACCTGATCCGGAGCACAATATTCGATGGATTGAGTCACAGGTTGAAGCGTTATCTGCTCAGGGGGCTGAGTGGATTGTGACGCCGGAAAATGCCATCGTTTTCGGTTCTAAACAGGACTATCATCATCATGCTGAAGTTTTGGGCACCGGTCCTTTACAGGATGCTTTTAGCCGGATTGCAAAAGCGTTTTCAGTCTGGCTTGTCATCGGTAGTTTTCCGGTGAGAACGCCACAGGGCGTGACCACCACTTTGCTGGTTTATTCCTCCGACGGTCAGCTCGTCACATCTTATGATAAGCTGCATATGTTTGATGTCGATGTGGCAGATGGACACCGACATTATCGCGAGTCAGATATCTTCCTTCCCGGCTCGGAAGTCCGGCTGGCGTCAACACCGTTTGGTGAGTTGGGGCTTTCGATTTGTTATGATGTACGTTTCCCTAATCTCTACTCCATGTTACGCCAGCAAGGTGCCCAGATCATCTTGGTTCCGGCCGCGTTTACCGCTGTGACCGGACGGGCTCACTGGGAGATACTCCTGAGAGCCCGAGCGATTGAAACCCAGTGTTGGGTGGTTGCTGTCAATCAGGGCGGTGTTCATGAGGGAGGTCGGGAGACTTGGGGACATTCGATGGTCATCAACCCTTGGGGAGAGATCGTGGCAAGTCTGGCGCAAACTGCAGCGACACTCGTCGCTGATATTGATCTTGATTTGTTAGCTCAGGTGAGAACCTCAATGCCGGTATTATCTCATACAAGATTTAGCAATCAGTTTTTGGAACAGAAGAGCAAATTATGACAATTGAACATATAGAAAAAGCACTGCTTCATCCGACCGGGCTTTCTGAACAATTCATTGAGCAAACGTTGTCGAATATGATGGCCCGGCAGATCGATTATGCGGATCTGTATTTTCAGTCCAGTTGGCATGAATCGCTGGTTCTGGAAGATGGGTTGATTAAAGACGGCTCTTTCAATATTGACCGGGGCGTTGGCGTCCGGGCGGTCAGTGGTGAAAAAACCGGGTTTGCTTATTCGGATCAGTTGACAGAAGATGCTTTGCAACAGAGTGCGACAGCAGCAAGAGGGATCGCGCAACAAGGCCAGACAGGACAGCAACGGGTTCGGCCGTTTTCCCGCAGAAATACCCAAGATTATTATGGCATGGATAATCCGCTTGATAGCTGGCAAAAGCAACAGAAGACTGAATTGCTGAAAGCGTTGGATGCGTATATCCGTACCAAAGAACCGTTGATACAGGAAGTGTCGATCAGCCTGAGCGGTGTTTATGAGCAAGTTTTGATTGCTGCCACTGACGGTACATATGCCGGCGATACCCGCCCGTTAGTCAGACTGTCGATTAGCGTATTGGCACAAAAAGGCGATCGTCGTGAAAAAGGCAGTGCCGGAGGCGGTGGCCGGGTCGGTTATGACTACTTTCTGACTGAGCGTGACGGCATGGCCGTCGCTTATGAATTTGCTGATGAAGCGATTCGACAAGCCTTAGTCAATTTAGAAGCCGTTGCCGCACCGGCGGGGACTATGCCAGTGGTTCTCGGGGCCGGTTGGCCGGGCGTATTATTACATGAAGCTGTCGGGCATGGGCTTGAAGGCGATTTTAACCGCAAAGGATCTTCCGTATTTTCCGGTAAGATCGGGCAGAAGGTCACCTCGGATCTTTGTACCATCGTCGATGACGGCACGTTAAAAGATCGCCGCGGATCATTGAATATTGATGATGAAGGGGTTCAGGGGCAGTATAATGTCCTGATCGAAAATGGTGTGCTGAAAGGCTATATGCAAGATAAACTCAATGCACGCCTGATGGGAATGGCACCGACCGGCAATGGCCGCCGGGAGTCTTATGCGCATCTGCCGATGCCACGGATGACCAATACCTATATGCTTCCCGGTCAGCATACACCGGAAGAAATTATTTCAACGGTTGAGAAAGGCGTGTATGCCCCAAACTTTGGTGGTGGTCAGGTGGATATTACCTCCGGAAAGTTTGTGTTTTCGGCATCTGAAGCTTATTTGATCGAAAACGGCAAAATCACACGCCCCATCAAAGGGGCAACATTGATCGGTTCCGGGATAGAAGCGATGCAACAAGTCTCGATGGTCGGCAATGATTTACAAATTGATAAAGGGGTTGGCGTGTGTGGTAAATCCGGACAAAGTTTACCTGTCGGTGTCGGACAGCCAACTCTCAAACTCGATGCAATTACTGTTGGTGGGACGGATTAATCATCAATATTTTTCAATATCAAGCTGGAGTATGAACATGTCCCATGAAGACGATTATGTTTCTGTTGAGTCGTTGATCGAATTACAGAAAGAAGACACCCGAGAAATTATTGCGGCACTCCTCGAAGATGGCAGTGATCCCGAAGCGCTGTATGAGATAGAACACCACCTGTTTGCGGAGACATTTGAGCAGCTTGAAAAAGCCGCCGTTGAAGCGTTTAAAATGGGCTTTGAGGTGTTGGAAGCCGAAGAAGTTGAAGATGAAGAAGACGGGCAAATGCTGTTTTGTTGTGATGCAACGATGCAGTCAGCCCTGAATGCCGAAGCCATTGATGAGCAGGCTGAAAAGTTAATCCATCTGGCTGAGAAGTACGACATCATCTATGACGGTTGGGGAACTTACTACGAAGGGGAAGATGCCCTTTATCCTGACGACGATGAAGAAGATGATGAATAAGGAAGACCAATAAGAATGGAAAGCCAGCGAGTGATCGCTGGTTTTTTTATGTATTGTGATTACCTGCCGAGACATTAGCGAAGCCGTAAACCGTTTTCATCAAATAGCAGTGCCTTTTGCGGATCGACAGCAAACGCGACTAGCTTACGATTGGCGATAGCTTCAGTTTGGCGTGATTCAACAACAAACATATCTTCTTCACCCACATTAAGGTAAAGGTAATTGGTATGTCCAAGATGCTCGCTATAGGCCACAGGCACCTTAAATACTTGACTATCTGCGATATCATTGGTGTCGTCAATAATGTGTTCTGGTCGGAAACCAATAGAAATTTTCTGGCCTTCGTTCACCGGAGCTTCCAGACTAAAAATAAGGTGATCAAGCCCGAGAGCAGGGACGCGAACTTGTATTTGGCCCTCGTAGGCGTTGACCACTTCTGCCGGAAGTAAGTTTATTTTTGGTGAGCCAATAAATCCGGCGACAAATATATTGTTCGGGTTATGGTAGATCTCAAGTGGTGAGCCAACTTGTTCAATTCTTCCATCACGAAGCACGACAATGCGATCAGCTAACGTCATCGCTTCAAGCTGATCATGAGTGACATAGATCATGGTTGTCCCCAGAGATTCATGCAGTTTGGCTATCTCAATCCGCATTTGGAGGCGTAGTTCAGCGTCAAGGTTAGAGAGTGGCTCGTCAAATAAGAAGATGTCAGGCTCGCGGATGATGGCTCGGCCAATCGCCACACGCTGTCTTTGCCCCCCGGAAAGTGCTTTGGGGAGCCGGTCAAGCATTGGTTCAAGATGCAGCGTTTTTGCCACTTCAGCAACTTTTTGTTCAATTTCTGTTTTAGGTACTTTGGCCATTTCGAGCGGATAAGCGAGGTTATTACGGACTGACATATTGGGATACAGTGCGTATGACTGAAATACCATTGCAATGCCTCTATTCGCCGCTGGGGTATTCGTCATTTCTTTGCGACCGATCACTAGAGAGCCTTCGCTGATGCTTTCTAGTCCGGATATCATGCGTAATAAGGTTGATTTTCCGCATCCTGACGGGCCGACAAATACAATAAATTCGCCATCTTTGATTTTTAAGTCAACGCCGTGTATGACTTCCTGATTATCCCAGCTTTTTCTAATGCCGATAAGTTCAAGCTTTGCCATTTTCTGCCTTCCTATGCATTACAGTTTGCGGCCCATATAGATCGCGTTACTGCGAATGATATGGGTAAATCCTTGTTTTTTATAAAATTCACATACTTTTTCATTTTGTAGGCTCACACCTAAATGAACCCCGGGGACTTGCTTTTTCTGAAGAGCATCAACCACAGTGCTGATGAGTTTACTTCCCCATCCGCCACTTTGTACTTGAGGAAGTAAGTTAATGTGCAGGTGGGCAGGCCACTTTGATACGAGCTCTTGGTCAGCAATATGAGGATGACGAATTTGATTCAGTACTTTATTGTCAAATGGCTTTTGTTCTTCGCGGTGCGCGTACGCCCGGCGCAGTGCCGGCCACCACTTATTTTCCAGAGTCTGTTCAAATCGCCGGGTATTTGAAGTAGCAACGGCGTAGCCGACCACTTGTTCATTACAGGTTAGGACAAATGCTAATTCGGGTTCAAAACGAGCGTAAGGCACCACATATAGCTGACCGGGATAGTGAGGGTCGCTATAGACATCACTGGCATCATCACCTGCCTTAGCGGTTTTAAGACAAATTTGATAAAGGGCTTCTTCATCTTCTACGCGAGCCTGGCGAATAAAACAGCGGGTTGACATTACAGAACTCCTTTCCTGTACTTTATGAGTGAATATCAATCAACTTAATTCTCAGTAAATAATAAATAAAAACATTAAGCAAGATTTAATTACGGAGATGCAAAGTGCGTTGTGGCGAAATTTTGTTCATTTTCAAACGGGTATTTCAAATGAAAAATTCTCTGGGAAGCGATGTGATTTTAAGCGTTGGCTCTGATATGAAACCGAACTTATTTCTTTTGAATATTACAAAAAGTTCAAATTAACAATAAGTTATATGTTTATTTTAAGATGGGGTACTTTTGTCGGGAATCGGGGGATGGAAGTGCGGATAAGGCGCTATAAATCGAATGCTCACTTGGTTGATTGATAGTTTGACGTAACGACAGTTTTGTTAACATTTATGAAATAAAACTTTACTTTGTTTACAAAAAGAAGTAAGTCTATTCGTGGGTTAGGCGAAAACTTGTACAGGAAGTGAGGCTTGGTTCGTCTAGTGAAATGATGAGTTGTGTTATTGGAGATTCCACATGGATCGTAAATTCCCCTTTTTTAACCGTAAGAAAATATGTGCGCTAATCGCCCCAATTGTTATGTCAGGCTTGACGTTTTCGACTCAAGCCAAAACGACTGTAGATACATGGGATATATATAACTACCCCAATCAATCGGCTGTGATTCAAGATGCGATAAAAAACTTTAGCAAGCAGAATCCGGACATTACAGTTGAACGTTCGATCCACTCTTTTGCCGATATGCGTATTCCGCTAAAACTTGCACTGGCCTCTGGTGACGGTCCTCAGATTGCTCAGGTTAACCAAGGGGTTGGCGATATGGGCGCTCTGGTTAAGCAAAATTTGTTAGTACCGATGGACGATCTTGACAAAACTTACCACTGGACAACTCGCTTCCCTGAATCGATTTTAAAACGTAATCGCTGGTCAAAAAGTGGTCAGTTTGGTGATGGCGAGTTGTATGGCGTTGCCTGTCTGGGCGAAATGATAGGTTTGTATTATAACAAAGCTTTGCTTGATCAAGCCGGCCTTACCGTGCCAAAAACGATGGCTGAATTTGAAGCGGATATGGCTAAACTCAAAGCAAAAGGTATCGCTCCAATCATACTTGGGTTACTTGATGGTAACGCCGGACAACAAATGTTAAGTGCTATCTGGGAAAGCCAGATCGATGCCAGCAAACGTGAGTCTCTGGATAAGCTTATTTACGGCAAAGGCGGTACTTTTAAAAATGCAGCGCTTGAACATGCCGCTGAGTTGATGCAAAGCTGGCATAAAAAAGGTTACTTTTTCCCGGGTTTCCAAGGGATTGGTAAGGATGACGCAGCAACGTTATTTCAAAATGGTCAAGCGGCATTCTTCATCAGCGGCACTTGGTACTCCGGTCAATTTAAAGCGAACAAAGATATTCATTTCATTGGCATGCCTCAATTTGACGGCGTCGACAAACCTTTAATGGTCGGTGGCACGGATTTACCTTTCTCAATTACCTCTACCGCTAACACCGAGCAAGCGCAACAAGCTGCTGCGAAGTTTATCGATTATCTTGTTTCAAGCGAAGTGGCAGCGAATTGGTTAAGCCACGGTTTCCTTCCTGCTGCTCAAGCTGATAAAGTCGTTTTACCAGCAGATAATCAATTGCTTGGTGATATTTATACGACTTGGGTCCAAGTGAACAAGGACAATGCACTGGGTCACTACGTTGACTGGTCTACTCCAAGTATGCTGGCTACGCTTAATGAAAATGTACAGATGTTAATGGCGGACAGAATTACGCCACAGCAACTGTCGAGTCATCTGGATGAAAATTACCAAAGCTATATGAAGTCTCTTCGCCAATAGTTTTTATCTCAGTGAGGCTCGTAAGCGCATGGCGCTTACGAGCCAGCCTCTTGTCGTACAGGGATTGTGACCATGCTCAACCGTTCTATTACAAGAAATGCGCTCTATATATTACCTTCATTGTTTATTTACTGCGTTTTTCTTTTATTTCCACTGATGACCTCACTAGGTGTTAGCGTGACAGAATGGGATGGCGGTAGCCATCCCGTGTATGTCGGTCTGCAAAATTTCATCGGGATTTTCAATGATCCGAAATTTTGGATAGCGATCGGTAACAATGTCAAACTGATGGGATTTTACACCGTTATACCGATTGGCTTAGGGCTGATACTGTGTAGTTTTCTCAATGAATTGAAAAATAAAAAAGAGCTCACCATGATGAGAATTTTGTTTTTCATGCCTTATATTATGCCGATGGCAGTGCTGGGTGTGGTTTGGCGCTGGCTCTATAACCCGGCATTTGGGCCGATTGATCAATTTTTCAGATATATTGGTATGCCATCAATGGCTAAAGCTTGGCTTGGGGATTTTGATTGGGCACTTCCGGCGACTGGCTTTGTTGCGGTTTGGTATTTCTTTGGTTTTTGTTTGGTTCTTTTTATGTCGGGTATCCAACGGATGGATCCGTCAATTCACGAAGCATCAGAACTGGATGGTTCAACGCACTGGAAAAAATTCATTCGTATTACTTTGCCGGCATTGCTGCCAGAAGTCCGTGTTGCCTTGATTCTTACCGTTATTGCCAGTTTGAAAGCGTTTGATCTGATCTATGTGATGACCCAAGGTGGTCCGGGAACATCAACTTTAATTACGAATATGTATATGTACCAGCAGGGGTTTGATTTGCACCACTTTGGTTATGCTTCTGCCGTTGCCTTAGTCAGTATGGCGATTGTATTTGCGGTAAATGGATTTCTGCATTTTGTGCTTAGGGAGCGACATTAATGACCTCGAATAACCCCATGTTATCTCGCATGTTACTGTGGTTTTTTGCCATTTTGACCATCGCACCGTTTTTATTGGTGCTATCGGCATCGTTTAAGTCTCAATCGGAAATGTTGCAAGGTTTTTTCTCTCTTCCAGAGCATTTTAGCTTTCACAATTATGTGTCTGCATGGCAGGAAGGACACTTTAAAACATATTTTGTGAACTCGCTTTTGATCGTATTTCCGGTTGTGATTGCCAGTATGGCGCTTGGTACTTTATCGGGGTTTGCATTCGCGTTTTTGAAGTTGCCCGGGAAGCCTTTTCTTGCTTTGTTGCTTGCACTTGGCATGGTCTTGCCTTCTGAGGCATTTATGATTCCGCTGTATCATGAAATGCACTGGCTCGGACTGATAAATACCCATTTAGCACTTATTTTGCCTCAGATAGCACTTTCAATTCCGTTTAGTACTTTGATGATAGCAACGGCGTTCAGTCAGGTACCAAAAGAGCTTATTGAAGCTTCAGTTATGGATAACACGCCACGATTTACTATTTTGTGGAAAATTTTGTTGCCGGCTATTCGTCCCACTTTATTAACGTTGGGGTTGTTGCTATTTATCTGGACTTGGAATGAGTTCCTCATCCCGTTGGTATTAGTGAATAAGGAAGAATTGCGAACACTACCGATTGGCATGATGTTTTTCCAGAACAGGAATACCATCAACATCCCTGTTCTGATGGCCGGTGCCATGATCGTTATTCTTCCTCTTATTGTTATATTTTTGATATTCCAGAGAAAATTCATTAGTGGTGTCACTGAGGGTGCGGTGAAATAATCTAGGAAGCAAAGAGAATTATCATGTATACCAATCTTAAAGATTTTCACCCAATTGCCGATGGGCATAACCTGAATACTGACGTATTTCGCCGGGCTATTGCAACGGTGAGTGCACAAGGCGGCGGTATCTTGTATGTGCCACCGGGTCGCTATTTAAGTGGCAGTATTTGCTTAGAAAACAATGTGTCACTGTATTTAAGTGCTGGGGCCGAGTTAATTGCTTCTCCCAATTATAGCGACTTTTCTGCGGGGGTGAGTGAAGTCGTCGCGGAAGGGAGTTACTACGGTTTTATCTTTGCCAAAGGCAAACGGAATGTCGGGCTCTTGGGACAAGGTAAGATCAATGGTAACGCACCGGCTTATCACACTGAAATAGCGGATGAACTTGGTTATCGTAAGCCACATGCTGAACGGCCTCGTACGGCTATTTTTGAAGAGTGTAGCGATGTAGTGATCGAGGATATCAGCATTGTTGATTCGCCAATGTGGACATTGCATATGGTCTCATGTGAGTACGGACGGATTAGTCATGTGAAGGTGAAAAATAGCTTTAAATACACCAATACCGATGCGATTGACTTAGATGGTTGCCGCCATTTTATCGTTAGTGGTTGTCAGTTGCACACTGCTGATGACGGCGTGTGCCTTAAAACCAGTCGTAAAGCTGCTCGAATGGATCAGGCATGCGAAAATATTTTAGTCGAAAATTGCCTGATTTACTCGCATAGCTCTGCGTTGAAAATCGGCACCGAAAGTTTCAATGATTTCAACAATATCAAATTTAGCAACTGCATTATCAGTGACTCAAATCGAGGCTTAGCGTTGGTTTCTCGTGATGGCGGGGCTATCCGAAATGTTAGCTTTGACAATATTTCAATTGAAACCAAGTTTACAGCGCCATGTCATTGGGGGAAAGCTGACTCTATCTATATCACGGCCAAAAGACGGCAGGCCGCTCGCCCTTGTGGCGTCATTGAACATATTGCTATATCTAATATTACGATTCGTTCAGAAGGCGCGATTAACTTCCATGCCGAGCAGGCAGGGCTGGTTAAAGACATCCGTTTGTTTAATGTCAGCCAGGCTCAACTTGGGCATTATCACCCTGATCGTGGTACTTATGATGTTCGTCCGCCATGTAACCCTCATCAAAGTGACAATTCAGGGATGGACAATGCCTATACCATATTAGAAGGACAGACTCGTCCTTGGGGAGTTTGGCACTACCCAAATGGATTACCAGCCGTGTTTGCTCATAACATCAGTAAGACGGAGATCAGGTTAGAGTCTTGCTGTTTTACTCAGCAAGAAGGTGCAAGTTGGAATCCGGAAAAAATCGTCTTTGTTCACGATTTGGAGGGGGACGTCCAACGATAAGGTCTGTGTAGATAAAACAAAAGCCGCAGCTCAGTGCTGCGGCTTCATTTTGAACATGGTTTTTGCTAACCGTAAGTCGTTAGCGTCCAAGTGCTTTATCGAATTCAGCCCAACATTCCGTCATATCGATGACGGTTTTGTTTTTTCTTGCCTGGTCGATCATGATAGCCGTTAAGCCCGCTTCCAGAGCATCCACAACAGAAACTTTAAGCGGTGTACCATGAAGCATGTGATTGACGACTTCTTGGGCCATTAATTCATCTGAGCCGTAGTGACCATCATAAGCGGTGCCTTCGTACTGCTTGTCGGTTAAGCAGTTGGTGGTTCGGGCATCGTGGACTTTAAAAAAGTTACGGACAAAATCACCTTCCGCCATCCCGTCGGTACCGATCACGCAAAAACGACGGAACTCATCAGGGACATTTAAGTTGGCATGAAATGATAGTGTGGCGCCGCCTTGATATTCAATGATGGCATTTTGGTAGTCAATGATATCAGCATCGCTATCAAACACGGCATCAGTGCTATTCCAGCCGCTGGGCTTGGTGTGGTACATCTCAGAATCGGCGGTCACGGCTCCTGTCGGCGCATGTTCGGGCGTAAATGATTTTCTACCGCCGAAGCTGGCAACGCGTACCGGGCGCTCACCAACGAGCCCTTGGTAAAGGTCGATGTCATGACAGCATTTTTCTAAAATATAAGGTCCGGCGTATTTCTCCATTCTGCGCCAGTCTCGCATGAAAAAGGCACCATGGTGGGGAGGAATATGCTCGGTCGCTTCAATCGAGGTGATTTCGCCCAGTGTACCTTGTTCCTTAGCGCTGATTAAATCCTGATATAGCGGAGAATAGCGTAGTACCAGCCCCACGATGATTTTATCTTCACCGTACTCCTTCACCAGTTTGGCTAGCTCAATACTTTGTTTCTGATCGATGACTACCGGCTTTTCCGTGAATACCGTATAACCAGCTTGTAAACCAGCACGAATATGCTCAAGATGCATAAAATTGGGTGTGCCCACCATCAGCAAATCAAAGCCTCCGGCACTGAGCATTGCTTCAAGGTTTTCATAAGACTGGCCGGGTTTTATGCCAAATTGATGTAAATTTGGTAGTCCGGCTGGCACGGGGTCGACATAACCTGCGATTGAAAAGTCTGGGTCTGCTTTGCTCATGTCTCTAAGAACGTGAGAAAGGCGATGCCCCAATCCAATTATCCCTACTTTCATTTTTCCTCCCTGACCAGTTACGTGATGAGCCGAGCTCGGTTCTGGCAAGACAAATAGTATCAATAGATGAGCCTTGTTTAATCTATCTCATTTACTTCACGAAAAAAAGTAAATAAAGATTTTTAATAAATGGTTTTTAGTGTAATTGTTAATATATTTTTATAAATCATAATCTTATAATTAAATTATTTTATTTAGTTTTTTTATATGAAATCTTTTTTGTTGATATTGACGTTGTTTTTATCTATTTTGGCTAAAGGTTACAAATGGTAGGTGGCCCATTTCAACCATGTATCAAGGGGAAACACAATTTGGATTGTCAATATTTTATTGGTGTGGATGGTGGCGGCACTAAATGTCGAGCACGTTTAATGAATGTCGATGGTGAGATTCTCGCTGAATGTGCAGCGGGTTCAGCTAATATCTATTCTGCGTTTGATAAAGCACTCGAAACCGTAAGCCGTCTGATCGCTGATGTTTACTTACAGGCCAATTTGCCTTTTGAATCCTCTGCTTGTACTAGTGTGGTACTCGGTTTAGCGGGAGCCAACGTTGAATCCTACCGTCAGTGTGCTCAGAAGGCACTTCAAGGTTTTGCTCATGTGAAGGTTGTGTCTGATGCTGAAATTGCTTGTATTGGCGGTCACTTAGGTGAGAGCGGTGCCGTGCTAATCACAGGCACAGGCAGTCAGGGTGTGAGATGGGATGGCAGGCAATTTAGTCAAGTCGGAGGGTGGGGGTTCAGTCTTGCAGACCAAGGGTCCGGTGCGATTTTAGGACGCCGGGCGGTTCGGTATGCACTACAAGCTCATGAGCATTTAATTGAGCCGACAGCCCTAACCCGAGAAATCATGAGTCAATTTGACAACTCGCCAGAACAGATGCTGACTTGGTCAACCAACGCGACGCCTGCCGATTGGGGCCATTTTGCGCCTGCAATTTTTCACTACGCTGAACTTGGTGATGCGGTCGCAACACAACTAGTGCGGCAAACCGCAAGTGAAATAGATCAAATGCTGGACTATTTAACACATCAAGGTGAGAACGGAGCGACTTTGATGGGTGGGCTGGCTAAGCCGATTGTGCCATGGCTATCACCTCGTAATCAGGCTGTTCTAATCGATGCCAAAGGTGATGCGCTTGATGGCGCATTGATATTGTCGCGTTTGTCCTGTGAATCCATATAATGCACGAACGCACCGTAACCAATAGATAATTTTGAGTTTAATTATGCCGACACCACCGTCCATCACTACCCGTCTACTTCGTTTGATTGTTGAACATGCTTCCATCAGTCAATCTGACTTAAAGGTGCGTAGTACACTGAGTATGTCAGCTGTTTCCCAAGCGACGAATAAGCTGTTGAACAAAGGTATTATTCGTGAGTTAGGATTACGTAAGGTCTCAATGGGGAGACCGAAAACGCTGTTGGGGATCAACCCTGATTTCACATGTGTGATTGGCGTTCAGCTTAATACAGAGCGTAATCTTATTGTGATGACTGACTTGGCCGGTACTTTGATTGGTGAGCAACAGATTTCAACAGGTAAGTTAACACCAAAGCAGCTTGGTGACTCGTTAGCTAAGTTTATGAAATCTACTGCGTCACATAGAAATATCGGTGCCATTGGTCTTGCTATATCAGGGGTTGTTGATCCTGATTCTGGCCGCTGTTTACGTTCATTTTTGCTTGACTGGAATAATGTCGATATTGCTTCTCAGTTGACTGAGCGTTTTTCGATTCCGGTATTTATTGAAAATGATGCCAATGCTTTAGCGCTGGCTTCGGTCGTATTTGGCCAAATTGGGCAGTCCTCATCAGCAATTATTGCTACTTTTGGTCAAGGGATCGGCGCGGGGATTATTATTAATCGCCAGTTATATCGTGGTCGTCATGGAAATGCCGGTGAAATCGGGAATGGGTTGTTGGGTGATGGTTCTGAAAGAGAATTAGAAAGCGTGGCATCGTCGCGGGCAATTTTGCAGTATTTGTTGCATCATGACCCGGATATTGATAGGCAAAATCCGCCACGTACTTTACAGGAGCTAGAGCTTAACCCGAGCCCGATGGCGATTGAGACTCTGACGAATGCAGGACATCACCTTGGTGTGTCTTTGGCTAATTTATCCATTGCCTTTGACCCTGATATTGTTTACTTGACCACAGAACCTCAAACGGTATCGCGCATTTTATTTGATCAAGTTCTTCAGAGCTTTCAAAAATACCGATTGCGTGTCACGCCTCAGGTGACGCCGCTTCATTTTCTCACTGAATCACGAATGTGGGCACAAGGTGCCGCCGGTTTTGCGGTGAATCGATTGTTGGATATGTTGGCTAGTGAAATAGATAATGAAAAATAGACGCACTGATTTGTCGCTCATTTATCCAGCGTTAGGTCATGGTTCATGTAGATCGCTACACTTCACATGACCTGCCTTGACTAAATGCACGACAAATTGCTGCAAAAAACATCACGAAAGGTCAACAGCCCCTAGTGGTTTCATATTACTCAAAAGTGAGAATCTTATAGGCTGGCAATGGACACCTTTTCCGATTTTTTCCTTTTAATCAGAAAATGATGAATCATCGTCTGGTTTCGCAGAAACTTTCAATGAAGAACCTTGCTTCGCAGCAAGGTTTTTTTGTGGTTTGGCTTGGCTATTAAAGAATGTCTTGAGGTATTTGCGGATCGCAACATCTGCGAATGCTAAATTGATCATTTATGCTCAAGCGGGGAGATCAGACTCGATTTCGGTTTGAGTTTTTTTGAACAAAACCAGATTCCAACCCCAATGAGCAGCGCACTGACAATATGGTAACTCTTTAATTGAACGTCCAGAAAAACGATACTGAATACGCCGCCTGATAAAGGGATAATATGCGTGTAGATTTCTCCTCTTGTCGCGCCGATCTCACCGATATCTTTGTTCCAAAAGACATAAGATAACCAAGACGGAAAGAGCACTAAATACAGCAGGCCAGCCAGAAAACCACCATGAGTATACGATGATAGGCTGATAGGAGATTGAGTCGTGGTGTAGTACCAGACGATTGGTACTAAGATGACTGCGCCTGTAAAAGAGCTGACAGTGACGAAAGCATTACTGGGGATCGTTTTGTCTTTTAGCCGTAAGAAAGAACAATAAAATGCCCAGCTTAAGGCCGACCCCATAGCCCATAGATCACCGGTATTGATATGGTGGAAGACTCGAGTATCGCTCACATTGCCTTTCATCACTAAAAAGAAAACGCCAAACGTACTCAAAATAACACCCAAAATATTATTCAATGTAATTTTATCTCTGAATATGACGCCATTGATAATTAACACAATCCCCGGTGTCGCTGACATATATATTGCAGCATTCAATGATGTGGTGGTTTGTAGTCCGATGTAGAGTGTTAGCGGAAAGAGAACTTGACCAAAAATAGAAAGAAATATTATCGCAATGAAACAGTTTCTTATTTTGTTTAAATTGTTTTTAACTTGGTTGAAATACAAAAATCCAAGTAATATGGCAGTGAGTAACCATCGTGCTTCAGTCATAACAATCGGGTCTGCTTGGGCAACGAGTATATGACCAACAACATAATTACCACCCCAAAACATGGCAGCAAGGATTAATAAAAAATATGGCATTACAATATCCATTTAAATAATTATCAATATACAACAGGTGACAGTTGTGTATTGGTGACTATAGTCACATAGTGCTTTCTATTCTCCGGCTATTCAAAACATGTTTTGGGGCACTCGCGGATCGCTACATCTGCTGACATGTATTTATTTTTGCTTATTTTTTCCCCGACTTGGGTCCAGCCATATAGCGCAATTCCCGGGTGTTCCAGATTCTTTTCAATTTGATAGAGTTTGAATTTGAAGAACTGTTTTAAATGGGGCGAGTCTCCGGATTTAACTGCAACCACCAGATAGACCTGCTTTGATGTTTTGATAAAACCGAAACTCCTCACCAACACATTGGAAACCGAGACATTGATACCAAAGAGTGTGAACCGGTCACCTGCCGGTGTCGGTACAATCGAGTAGGTTGCATCGTTATTCTTGATATAAACCGAGAGGGTCGGATCCGGATGAGATGTGTTGTTATCAAACCTCGCATAAAAAACAGCATCAGCAATGCCATCCGAGTTTAAATCTATCTGGTTCAAGCCACTGTTTAATTCGAAAAAACTAGCCGCAGGATAAGCATAAAAAGGGTGTAGGAGCAGCACGATCAAGTACAGATACCTCATTTGTTAACCGCCTCTTTTTTCGTCATCAAATGAGCACGGTTGACGATGTAGGTATATAGGTTAGGAATAGCTAAGCCCGCAAATGAGATGATAATACCGATGAGCTGGTATTGATCAGGGATGAAACCGGTAAACATAGCGAAGATAGTGGCAAAAACCGGAATTAAATTAAAGAATAACGAGGACTCTGTCGGTCCGATTTTTCTCACGGAGTGAACCCACAAGAGGTGAGGAATGCAGGTTGTAAATATCGCCATATATAGAATGAGCCCCCAAGCCTGAGTGTTTATTTCTGTCAATACACGGAACAAGTTCAGATGAAATGAGCTCAGCAAGACAATACAAATTGAGCCAAAGAACATCACCATGAATGTTAACTGAAGTGGCTCGATTTGAGATCTGATTTTTGTGGAAAAAATGGTATAGACGCTCCAAGAAAGTGTGCCGACAAAAATGATTAAATCGCCTTTAATCATCAGCCAGCTATGATCCAATGGTGAACCAATCACCAGAAAAACCCCAAGCATACAGAGTAAAAGAGCGATGACGTGAGAGAGATTGACTCGCTCTATGTGAAAGCGACTGGCAATGAATAAGGTCATCAATGGTGAAAGAGACACAATAAGTGACGCATGGATAGGTGATGTGTCGTTGAGCCCATAAAAAAGCCCCAGATTAAACCCTGCAATTCCGAGTGTCCCAAGGAAAAAGAGAAACATATAGTTTCTCAATGACAGTGGTGTGGCCGATTGCCGTCTGAAAAGGCAGATCCCGCCAAGAATCATCGTACTCAGCACAAAGCGAATCGAGAGTAGCGCTAATGTGTCCACCTGTTGTAGTGCGATTTTTATCACCACAAAATTGCTTCCCCATAGGATGACAGCAATCAGTACGCCAATATAATATTTGTAGGCATGATTCAAAATAGATTTCTCATCGTGTTTATTGTGGGAATATTTAAGGCTGGGAGGCATATCTCACTAACCGGAACCCTAAGTCAGGTCTTTTATGATGACGGGAATGGATATCGCAATTTGCCAGTGAGTTATCGCTGATAATAAAGCTCCCCCCACAGTAGTAGTAAAGGACGTTGTTGCCATCCAGATTAAAGACTTCACCTGTCCATTCTGCAACATTACCGGACATATCAAATAGATTGAGTTCATTGGGTTTTTTCTGTCCGACAACATAAGGAATTTCTTGTTGTGATAAATCATCCGTTGGAAACCACCCGACCGTATCTGGTTGATCTGAGCCCGCAAACAGTGTGCCATATGTCTGGTTTTTTAATGCTTCTTGCCCCCCGCGAGCTGCAATTTGCCACTCAAAAATACTGGGAAGTCGATAGCCGGAAGCTGACTCATTCACAGTGACAACGCCATCTTTAGGGCGTTCAAAAATGGGATTGCCGGACTTGTCTAAATAATAGGGAGATAGATTGAAGTAACGGCTGATCATATTTGAAAAAATTACGGCATCCCACCATGATACACTTGCGACAGCGATGTTTGCCTCTTCTTTATTTGTATGTTTAACGATATCCCCTTTAACCAATTTGTTCTGTATTGCCCAATTTGTGATTTGTTCAAATAGTGAACGTGTTACTTCTGTCTGCATCATATAGAAAGATTTTACAGACACATTTGTATGTTTTTCATATGGCTGTTGGCCAAAAACATCACCAACATAATAATCACCGGCTTGTACCAGTGACTCATTTAATTTAAGTTGTTTTTCTGTTGATGAAAATGCAGGGGAATTAATAAAAAAAATACATAAAAATAATAAGTAATGCATCAATTAATAACCTCTATTTCAATTGGGGTTAGGGGAGTTGAACAGCAAGCTAAAATATAGTTATCTTTTATTTCTGTTCGAGAGATTTCACCAGAATGATCCATATTAACCTGCCCTTTCTTTAATAACACTTTACAGCGGCTACAGAAACCATCTCGGCAATTATATTGCATGTAATTTGTTATTTTATCACTATATCTAATTGATTTATATGTGTTATTTTAATGTTAAGATATTATTTATTTTGTTACATTGTGTGTAATTGGTGGTTTGGTTATTATATGTGTATGAACCCTATTCATTAATTTAAAATATATCACTAGGATGTTTTTAATAATATTGAATTGTTTGTTTTATCAATTTCTTTATTATCTGAATGCTCAGTTATTTAATCGTTTATTTGAACGGTTTTATAATGATTAATTGATTAAATATAGCCATAAGCACCGATTCTAAAGTGAGTTAATGGTGTCAGCGTAATCATGCGGGCGGTTCAGAGTGTAGAATGAATTGATATTCGGACGATAAGTGGACTCATCGGGGTGAGCAGAAGGTTGGTTTCACCGGATGTGTTTCGTGGGGCAATAAGGCTTTTACTTTTCGGATCCCCCTCACGAAACAAATGAGGGGGGATTTTGGTCAGGGCTTACGCTTGAATTAAAGCGACCGCTTCGCGCGTGAGGCGGGCGACTTCTTCCCAGTTTCCGGCTTCAATCAGTGATTTTTCGACCATCCATGTTCCCCCACAGGCTATCACGCGAGGGATATCGAGGTAATCTTTGATGTTTGATGGTTTGATACCACCGGTCGGCATCAGCTCCAGATTGGTATACGGTGCAAGCAAAGACTTAACCATGTTGATCCCACCCGATGGTTCCGCAGGGAAGAATTTCATGGTGGTGATTCCCATTTCCAGTGCGGCTTCAACCACGCTCGGGTTATTGATTCCCGGAATGATTTCAATGCCGAGTTCCTGACAGGCCCGGACTGTATTGGGATTGAAACCGGGAGAGACAATAAATGTCGCACCTGCTTCTTTGGCGGCGATAACCTGCTCCCGGTTGAGTACGGTACCAGCGCCGATGAGCATGTCTGGCTGTGATTTACGCAGCAGACGAATGGCTTCGGCGGCTGCATCTGAGCGGAAGGTGATTTCGGCTGCGGGCAGGCCGTTTTCAACCAACACCTTGCCCAGAGGAATGATGTCCTCGGCTTTGTCGATAGCAATCACAGGAATGATTTTGATAGCTTTGATTTGCTGTTTAATGTCTGACATGGTTGTTCCTTATTAAGAAAGCAGAACGGCTTGAGTGTCGATAATGGCGATATGCTTCATCATTTAATCTCTCGCCATTTCATCCCTCGCCTCAAAATAGCGTTGCGCATTGCCAAAACAGATATTCTCAACCATCGGACCGAGCAGTGAGAAATCATTCGGCACTTCACCATTTTCGACCCAGCCTCCTAACATATTGCACAGAATCCGCCGGAAATACTCGTGACGGGTATAAGAGAGGAAGCTACGTGAGTCGGTCAGCATACCGACAAACTGGCTGAGCAGGCCAAGCTGTGACAGTTGCTCTATCTGACGCTGCATTCCGTCTTTTTGATCGTTAAACCACCAACCCGAGCCAAACTGGATTTTGCCGGCAATCCCACCGCCTTGGAAGTTACCGATCATGGTTGCCATCATTTCGTTGTCTCTCGGATTGAGACAATACAAAATGGTTCGGGGCAGAGCGTCGCTCTTATCCATCTCATCTAAGAGGTGAGCTAGTTCAAAAGCAAACGGCCGGTCACCAATTGAATCGAAGCCTGTATCCGGGCCAAGCAGGGCAAACATCCGGCTGTTATTATTACGTTGTGCGCCAATATGGAACTGCATCACCCAGCCAAGCGCGGCGTAGCGCTGACCGAGCCAGACTTGTACTGCGGTTGAAAACTGAGCGTATTCCAGTTCAGAAAGAATGTCACCGTTGCAACGACGTGTCAGCAGGGCATCAAGTGCTTTTTCATCCGGAATAGGCGCATAGCGCATCGTGTCGATACCGTGATCCGCAGCGCGACAACCGTGGGCGTCGAAATGAGCCAGACGTTTATCGAGCGCATTCAGTAAGTCACTAAAGCGCTCAATATTGATATCTGCGACTTCTCCGAGTTTTTGGATATAGTCAGCAAACCCATCCTGTTCAATTTTGAACACTTTGTCCGGACGCCAGCTGGGCCGGACAGCGACATCAAAATCGCTATCCTGAGCAATGGCATGATGGTGTTCGAGTGAATCGATCGGGTCATCGGTGGTACCGACCATGACAACATTCATCTGTTGCATGATCCCCCGGGCGGAGAATGCCGGCGTTGCAAGTTGCTCATTGCACTGCTCCCAGACAGACTGCGCAGTTTTGGGGCTCAGTAAGGTATTGGTGATACCGAATGGGCGACGCAGTTCCAGATGGGTCCAGTGATACAGCGGGTTGCCTAACGTCTGTGGCACAGTGGCAGTCCAGGCGAGATACTTGTCGTAGTCGCTGGCGTTACCGGTAATCTGTTGCTCAGAGATACCTGCAGCGCGCATTGCCCGCCATTTGTAGTGATCACCTGCGAGCCAGATTTGGGTCAGGTTTTCGAATTGACGGTTATTTGCGACCTCTGCCGGACTCAGATGGCAATGATAATCATAGATCGGTTGATGACAGGCGTATTCGTGATAGAGGCGACGCGCTGTTTCCGTATTCAGCAAAAAGTCTTCATCCATAAAATTTTTCATTGTGTTCCTCCTGACAGTGCTGCGACCGTTGCGCGGGCACCATGATCCAGTAACGATTGATAGGCGTGACTCACAGCGTCAATCACTTGTGGGTTCTGGCCCAGTTCATGAGAGAAAATTGTTTCTACGCCGAGTAATGCCGGCACAACCGATACATTGAGTCCGTGTTGATCACAGATATCACGGAGCTGCTTTGCCATCGGATCGCGCACATCAATCTCATTGCCGTGTTCATCGACACCTGCGACATAACGCATCCAGCCCGCAATTCCTGTCGCAATCCACGAAAAATCACTGCCATGAGCCAGATGGTATTTCAGGCTGCGGCCCATCCGTTGCGGTATTTTCTGACTGCCGTCCATCGCGATTTGCCAGGTGCGATGTTTCAGGCTCGGGTTGGTGAAACGTTCAATCAATTGGGTAGCATAGGCTTGCAGATCGGTTCCTTGCGGCATATTGAGTGATGGTGCCTGCGCTTTGAGCATCATGTCGAAAGCGGCCTGACGATAGCCTGCATCCGTCATGGTGTCAGAAATATGCTCGTAGCCACCGAGGTAGCCGAGATAAGCGAGAAACGAATGACTCCCGTTGAGCATTCTCAGTTTCATCTCTTCATATGGGACGACATCGTCAACAAACTCCGCGCCTGCCACGTCCCATTCGGGGCGTCCGGCAACGAAATTATCTTCAATCACCCATTGGCTGAAGGGTTCGCAAGCAATCGCACACGGATCGGGGCAACCCAATAATGTTGCAATTTCGTCGAGTGTATCAGGCGTTGCCGCTGGTACAATCCGATCAACCATGGTGCAAGGGAACGTGACATGGGTTTCGATCCAGCGGTGAAGCTGCGGATCCAGTTGGCGGGCGAATTCAAGTACCGCGGCTCTGGCCACATGCCCGTTTTCTTGGATATTATCGCATGACATGACCGTAAAAGGCTGTAAGCTTCGTTCATGACGTCGTTTCAGCGCCTCAACGATATAACCGAGCGCTGATTTGGGGGCGTGCGGTGTTTGTAAATCCTGTTGAATCAGAGGGTGAGTCAGGTCTAGCTGACCTGTCGCCGGATCGACACAATACCCTTTTTCGGTGATGGTCATCGAGACGATTGCCACTTGCGGTTCTGCCATTTTCTCCAGTACCGCTTCAATACTGTCCAACTTCGGATGGCATGACTCGGTCACGGCACCAATCACTTTGACAACCGTTTCCTCTGCACCTTTTTCAGCGACGGTGTAGCAGTGATCCTGACGGCGCAGTGCGGTGATCAGGTCTTCACTGGTGAAGAGACTGACTTCGCAGATTCCCCAGTCACTGGCGGTTTTTTGTAACATTTCATGGGTGAAGAGCGCCTGATGTGCGCGGTGGAATGCGCCGAATCCTAAGTGAACTATTCTCGTCACCAGACGGCTTCGATCATATTCTGGTAAAGATACGCCAGAATTGAGTTGTGTATTCGCTATAGTCTTCATGTTGCTCTCTTCTCAGATTGAAATACGATGATGGTTCTCAGTTGGCTGACCGTTGACGATCAGCTGCCGGTTTTCCGTCACAGGGAGTCGAATCTCGACGTTGTCGTAATCCGGCTGAAAGTCACCCGCTTTCGAGACGGAGACCTGAACCGATTTGGCATCGGTTGTCACAGCGACAGACAGCTCGGCATATTGACCGCTCTGATAGGCATAACTTTCACCGTCATCGTCAAAAATAGTTTGCGAAAAATGATGTGTGCCCTGAGCCGGGAAAATCAGTAGCACACGCTGGTTGTCATGCCGGGTATTTGCGACACCGGTTTCCGGATTGAGCGGCAGTACACAGCCGGCTTTGACCAGCAGCGGCAGCGTCTCTAACGCGGCCGGTACAGTGATCGTTTGACCGGCACTAAACCATTGGTGAGTATAGAAGTCATACCATCCGACGGTGTTATCCGGGAGATAAACCTCACGCTGACGTTGATTCGGTTCAACCACTGAGGCCACCAGTAGCGACTGACCGAGCATAAAGTCATCATTTTCCGCCCAAGTGTTGGCATCATGCTCATGATCGAGGAAGGTCGGACGAAGCATCGGTTGATGTTCATGGTGAGCCAGCCACAGCGCATCATAGAGATAAGGCATCAGCTGATAGCGCAGTGCCATCGCTTTGCGAATAATCGGGGTGACTTCCGGATACATCCACGGTTCATTGACCGTCCCGTCGTCATTCCATGAATGAATGGTAAAGCGCGGGTGCATCACGCCATTTTGCACCCAACGGACAAAGAGTTCGGGATCGGGTTTATCACCGGAGAATCCACCGACATCATGGCCGATATTGTACAAACCCGATAGGCTCATGCCCAAGCCCATTTTGATGTTGTACTTCAGGCTCGTCCAGTTGGTCCGGTTGTCACCACTCCAAGTCTGGACGTATCGGTTCATGCCGGGACATCCTGAACGGGAGATCAAATAAGGCCGTAATTGCGGTGCGAATTCTCGCTGGGCATGGTACGACGCTTTCATCATCAACAGGGGTTGTAACGGTCTGATTAAGCTCACCGGGATGGGATTGCCAAACCCGTAACAGCGCGCCTCGCGATCCCATATTTCATATTCATTGTTGTCGTTCCATGTTGCGTCGATACCGTATTCAAGCAGCTGTTCGGTGACGTTACTTTTCCACCAGTCGATGGTTTTCGGATTGGTAAAGTCGAGGTGAGAACCCTCCGCATCCCAGAAGACCGATATTTCCGGAGTATCGCTTTCTGAATCCTGAATAAACAGCCCTTGTTGTCTGACAGCCTGATACATCGGGTGATCATGCAGCAGACAGGGCTTGATGTTGGCTGCGAGCTTCAAGCCATGCTGGTGGAAATAGTCCGACATGGCCGTCGGGTCGGGGACTTTGTCATGATTCCAGTGAAAGACATAACGCTTATCGCCAATTGAGGTATAGCCTGATGAGAGCTGGAAAGAGTCGCATGGGATTTGATGGGCTGCGCACTGATCGACGAAGCTTTCGAGCAGTTCTTGGGCATTCGGTTCGTCGGTATAACGCATTGTCGAACCGCTGTAGCCTAAACTCCATTTCGGGCCGAAGATTGTGCCGCCGGTCAGTTTGACAAATGAGCGGGTGACATCAATGACTTGCGGGCCAAGGATGAAGTAAAAATCCAGATCGCCGTCTTCAGCACGATAACTACGATATTTGATGTGATAGTTGTCGAGTTCATTGCCCAAGTCAAACCAGCAGCTGGCGAGGTTATCGTAGAACAAACCGTAACTCACATTCTGTGGTGTCCGGGTAATATAAAACGGGATGTGTTTATAAAGTGGATCTGTCGAGCTGGCGTTGTATCCCATCGCGTCGAGGTTACGCATTTCAAAGCGGCGGCCTTCTCGGTTGAGGTTGCCGGTCTTTTCTCCGAGGCCAAAGTAATGCTCGTTATCGCCGCGGTGCATGAAGTGGGCGACCCCTTCGGTACTTGTCGCGAGCTGAATCGCACCGGTTTTACGATCATGGGCGAGGGGCTGCCACTCCCCCTGTGCATGGTAGTGCCAGTGGAGTTGCAACGGTTGTGTGATGGTCAGTTTCAGGCGGTCGGTGGCGATTTCAACTTCATCATCACTACGGTTTAACTGATAATCGGGCAGCGAATAGCCTTGCATCGATGTTCTTGCCCGGCCGTTCCAGTCAATATCATCAGCGGCAGGGGAGACGGTCCAGGTTCTGTCGAGGCGCAAGCTTTCATTTTTCTTGACTAACACGCGGAAGATATCGGGTTCGAGAACAAAGATATGCAGGGTATGTTTTGCATCGCAGCGAAGAATGATTTCGTTACCCTGAGCAGAATCCCATTGCCAATGTTTTAATGTTTTCATCATTTAGTCCTTACACCGGGGCGTCCTTATTGTACGCCCCCAAGAATACCAGTGAGATTAATAGCCGAGGAAAGCTTTCGGCAGCGCTAAACTGATTTCAGGGATATAGGTGACCAGCATCAGCGCGAGCACTAAGACTGCATAGAAAGGCAGCAATGGTTTGATGACTTTATCGATTTTTACTTTACCCACGGAACAGCCGATGAAAAGTGCACTGCCGACCGGCGGCGTACAGATACCGATACAGAGGTTAAACGTCATCATGATCCCGAAGTGAACCGGATCCATCCCCAGATCCATCGCAATCGGCAGAAAGATCGGGGTGAAAATCAACAGGGCCGGCGTCATATCCATAAAGACCCCGACGATTAGCAGAATCAGGTTAATGATGAGCAGGACGACGATCGGATTTTCAGATACATTCATCAGTGCATCACTGATCATGTAAGGGATATCGGCATTGGCCATTGCCCAAGACATCCCCATTGAGGCACCGATCAAGAGCAGTACAATTGAGGTGGTGATCACCGACTCCAAAATAATCGCCGGAATTTGTCTGATCGTGACTTCACGATAGAACACCACGGCCAGCATCAGTGTGTAAACCACTGCAATGGCGGATGCTTCAGTCGCGGTAAAGATACCACCGATAATTCCGCCCATAATGATGACAATCAGACCAAGGCTTGGCAGCGCATCGAGGGTTCTTTGCAGTACGATTTGACCACTGGGTTTTTCGGAGACCGGATAGTTGCGTTTCTTGGCGATAATCGCAGCAACAACCATTAAGCCTAATCCCATGAGAAGGCCGGGGATGTAACCTGCGAGGAACAATGCACCAATCGATGTTCCGCCGGAAATTAATGAATAGACGATAAAAGTGTTACTGGGTGGAATCAGTAATCCGGTCGGGCAAGAGGTAATGTTGACGGCCGCGGAATATGCCGGATCGTAGCCCTCTTTCTTTTGTAGTGGTGACATGGTGCCACCGACTGCTGCAGCGGATGCAACGGCCGAGCCTGAAATCGAACCAAACATCATATTGGCGAGTACATTGACGTGCGCCAATGAGCCCGGTAATTGGCCGCCCAATACTTTGGCAAAATTAATCAGTCGCAGAGCGATGCCGCCCTGATTCATGATATTCCCTGCGAGAATGAAGAAAGGAATCGCTAACAGAGAGAAGCTATCGAGACCGGAAGCCAGTTTTTGTGAAATAACCGCAATTGCTGCATCAAAAGGGAGTGAAAGCATCACGGTTAGCAGTGATGAAATTGCAATACCAAATGAAATCGGTACGCCTAATCCCAAGAAAATAAAGAAGGTACCAAACAGAACAATGATAATTTGCCAATCCATGAGTCAGTTCCTATTTTAATTGGTTAGCCACAGAATCCACCTTGTGTGACTTAATGCACATTAGGGTTCTCAGGTTGGTCAAAAAGTCAGTTGATAAATAAATCAACATGAAGATCCCACTGAGGGGAATGGCTGCGTAAACGTAGCCCATCTCGAGGTTGAGTGCCGGAGATACCTGACCGGTTTCCAGAACATGCAGCATCAGTTTTCCACCGCCGTAAACCATGATCACACTGGCAAAAATAATACTGATTGCATTAATGACAAGACGAAGAATGCTGTGCTTAGCCGGACTTTTTTCTAAAATTTGTTCAAGTAATTCAATGGCTAAATGGCGTTTTTGTCCCAATGTATATGCCGCGCCCATCAGGCCGACCCATATAAAAAGAAAGCGAGCGAGCTCGTCTGTCGTTGTACTGGGTGTGTTCAACACATACCGAGAGAAAACTTGCCAGACGACGCAAATAACGAGGACGCTGGATAAGCCGATGCAGAACATCGACAGTCCTCGATTAATGACGCCTATTAACTTGTCCATAATGACTCCTGGTAAACCAATTTTTGTTATATAAGCATGTAGGGGTAAATTATTTTCCTTAAAATCGCTTGGCATTAGAGCATGTCACACAAAAACAGCCTGTGATCGAACTCTCATTAACATTTGGTCTGAACAGTTGTGGCCGTTTTTTATGAAGTTGGTCAACCAATGTGAAGTTTTTTATTGAAATTGGTCTGCATTGGCAGCTAACTTAATAGTGACCTACTAAAGATGAGATGAATAAGGCGTGGAGCACTCATCGAATAATCTGAAAGATAACGCATGAAAATAACATCACTCTAAAATGGAGAACATTATGCGGTTGAATAAAAAAACGCTGTCTACCCTGATGGCCTGTGTGGCGGCTGCTTCAATTTCTTTTACGGCATCTGCGACCACCATTCTAAAGCTGAGCCATAACCAAGACAGAAATCACCCGGTTCACAAGTCGATGCAATATATGGCAGAAAAAGTGAAGGAATATACCCACGGTGAGGTGAAAATTCGCATCTATCCGAATGGCCAGCTGGGGACCCAACGTGAGTCGATGGAGCTGCTGCAAAATGGTGCTTTGGATATCGCCAAATCAAATGCGAGTGAGCTGGAGTCTTTTGAACCGGCCTATGGTGCATTTAACATCCCCTATATTTTCCATGATCGCGACCACTTTTACCGCGTGCTGACCGGTCAGGTCGGTGACGATATTTTAAATGCATCGAAAGGAAAGGGATTCATTGGTTTAACTTATTATGATGGTGGTGCGCGTAGCTTCTATGCGAAGAAACCGATCAAGTCACCCGCTGAGCTGAAAGGCATGAAAATTCGCGTCCAGCCCAGTCCTACCGCAGTCAACATGATTAAACTTATGGGCGGTTCACCGACACCGCTGGCTTATGGTGAATTGTACACTGCCCTGCAACAAGGGGTAGTCGATGGTGCTGAGAACAATGAAACGGCTTTAACCAACTCTCGTCATGGTGAAGTGGCGAAATTCTTCAGCATGGATGAACATACCATGATTCCTGATGTATTGGTTATCAGTGAAGAGTCTTGGAATAAACTCACGCCGGATCAGCAAGTTGCTATTCGTAAAGCTGCCAAAGAGTCAATGCTGTATCACAAAGATCTCTGGACCAAAATGATTGCAGAAGCGCAGGAAAAAGCGAAAACAGCAATGGGTGTTTCTTTCGTAAAAGTTGAGAAACAGCCGTTTATCGATGCGGTCAAACCGATGCATGATGAAGCATTGAGTAATCAAGCGATTGCAAAATATGTCAAAGAAATTGATGCGCTGGCATCCAATTAAGCAATGCTATCAATGGTTGACCAATATGGCTTGGTCAACCAATTATTAGAGCCCGATGTCGTTGCATCCTTATCCAACAATACCTGTACCCCAGACTAACGGTAGTTAACTAAGTGAGATCATATGGGTATTCAAACAAACTTGAGTGTTCGTGTTGATATGATTCATCCACAGCGTCTTTATCAAAAAATAGGCCTTGGATTACAAAAGCGGATTGCGTCCGGGGAATTTGGTCTCGGTGATCGCCTGCCGCCTGAACGAGAGATCGCTGAGGAGCTTGATGTCAGTCGTTCCGTCGTTCGCGAAGCGATTATCATGTTAGAACTGCAAGGGTTTGTTGAGGTCCGCAAAGGATCGGGGGTTTATGTCATTAAACTGCCGGACACATTACAAGAAGAACAGGAACCAGAGTTAAATCGCAGTAGTGATGTCGGCCCGTTTGAATTGTTACAAGCGCGACAGGTGCTGGAAAGTCAGATTGCAAGTTTTTCTGCATCGAACGTTACCAAGAATGATATTTCTCGTCTTCGATATTACTTGGATCAAGAGCGCGTCAATCTGGAAAATGATACCGATGATTACGAATATGATCGGCTATTCCACCTGACCATCGCTGAAGCCTCCCAAAATAGTGTCCTGAGTGACATCATTCATGACCTGTGGGAGCGGCGAAATGAAAGCCCCATGTGGCAACAACTGCATTCACGTATAAAGAGCAATACTTACCGTTGTCAATGGCTAGAGGATCACGAGCGAATCTTATTGGCGTTACAAAAGCGCGATCCGGACGGAGCAAGACAAGCGATGTGGCAGCATATCGAAAATGTGAAGCAGACGCTGTTTCAATTATCCGATATGGATGACCCGCTATTTGATGGTTATCTGTTTCGCTAACTTTGTGGATAAAACCATGTCGCACTCATTCGATATGGCTCAACAATAAATCACTGGAAAACGAATCACTGGAAAACGAATAACTAGGAAACAATTATGGAACAAACTTGGCGTTGGTATGGCCCAAGCGATCCTGTGTCTTTAGATGATATTAAACAAGCAGGCGCCACGGGAATTGTAACCGCATTGCATCATATTCCGAATGGTGAGGTATGGCGCAAAGATGAAATCCTCAAGCGCAAAGCGCTGTTGGAACAGAAAGGTTTTAATTGGTCAGTTGTCGAAAGTGTGCCGGTGCATGAAGAGATTAAGACGCGCACCGGTCACTACGAACAATGGATCGAAAACTACAAACAGTCACTGATTAATCTCGCGGAATGCGGCATTGATACCGTGTGTTACAACTTCATGCCGGTACTCGACTGGACACGCACCGATCTGGAGTATCAGTTACCCGACGGTTCGAAAGCACTGCGTTTTGATCAGATTGAATTTGCAGCATTTGAACTGTTTATTCTTAAACGGCCGGGCGCGGAGGCGGATTACACCGCAGCGGAACAAGCACAGGCGAAAGCTTGTTTCGAACAGATGTCTCAGGCACAAATTGAGAAATTGACATCCAATATCATTGCCGGTTTACCCGGTGCAGAAGAAGGGTATACGTTAGAAGAATTTCAGGCGCGTCTTGACACCTATCAGGGCATTGACAAAGAAAAACTGCGGGAACATATGGTGTTATTTCTACAAGAATTGATACCAACCTGTGAGCAATATGGCCTCAAATTAGCTGTACATCCGGATGATCCGCCGCGTCCGATTCTTGGCTTACCTCGGATCGTGTCAACCATTGAAGATATTGAAGCGCTGACTACCGCGGTGCCAAGTATGATGAATGGTATCACCATGTGTACCGGCTCTTACGGGGTGCGCGGAGACAATGATCTGGTGCGGATGATTGAAACCTATGGTGACCGGATTTACTTCACGCACTTGCGTTCGACCTTACGTGAAGAAAGCAACCCGATGAGTTTCCATGAAGCCGCGCATTTAGATGGCGATGTGGATATGTACAACGTGATTAATGCACTTTTGAAAGAAGAGCATCGACGTGAAATGCAAGGAGATGTTCGTCGCATTCCGATGCGTCCGGATCACGGTCATCAAATGATCGATGATCTGAAAAAACAAACCAATCCGGGCTATTCCTGTATCGGCCGCTTGAAAGGATTGGCTGAGATTCGAGGTGTTGAACTTGCTTTAAAACGGGCATTTTACACCAGTAACTAAATGATTGGTTTGTACCTGATGACGTTCTTTGCCGTTGATTGATTTAGCCGCTGTTGAGCGGCTTTTTTTATTTATGGGCAGATATTTGATTCTTTCAAAATGACCGTGACTCTGGGACAATGTAAAAATTGATCCAGAACAAGTTATGGCATATGAAATACTCATTGGCAGGTTATTGGCAGCTTTCTCCGCTGACTGATCTCACTGTTCCTCAGGATGATATCTGTTTTCCCGCACCGCTGAGCGAGGTTCTCCCTGTCACGCTTTCTGAAGCAGAGATTGCAGCACAGGAATGGCACCTTATGCACGATATTGAAGTGGATGATGAGCTGCTGAGTTATGTGGGAATCGATCTCGTTTTAGAAGGGATCGACCATTATGCGGAGGTCCGCCTCAATGGCGTTGCTTTGTTTGATTGTGACGGATTGTCATCCGTCTATCGGAAAGAGATTAAACCATTACTTCAGCCCGGCCGGAATCGGTTTGAGATTTTATTTCTCGAACCCGATGATGAACCCTTGATTGACGTTGTTCAACATCCGCTCTGTTTTCTGGGCAAAGAGCCGATCCGTCATTACGACTCACGCGTCGGTATCTGGCGGGAACCTTATCTCCAGTGTATCCGTCATGTCAGATTGACGCATTTGACGACAGAACAGGTATGGCATCACGGTGGTGGCTGTGAACTGCTGGTGCATATTTATTTTGAAATGCTAAAACCCGGATTGGTGTCTGCGGTAATTAAATTTGATGGGATGAGTTATCAGATCCCTATCGACATGAGAAGCGATCAGGCCAGTGCTATTTTTCAGGTTGAGGCACCCCGATATTTTGATCCCGGGCATCCGGATCCTCAGGATTTATATATATTAACCGTTCAATTGGACGGGCAGGAACAACGTTGTCAAATCGGTCTGAGTGAAGGGATATGTGTGACTCACTTTCCGCTGTGACGATTTGAACAAACGGACGATTAAAAAAGGTGCAGATTTATAATCTGCACCTTTTTGGTATACGCTTGTTTCATGTGGTTGAGATTAGAGCTCTTGAGGTTTGACAACCAGTACATGAATAGGAGAGTTCTGCACGACTTTACTGGCGACTGAGCCTAATACCACAATTATCAATTTTGGAGCGTTTGTGGCTTGGCATAATAATCAGGTCACTGCCCAGTTTCTCGGCATAATCCAAAATGGTGCTATAGGGTTTTCCTTCGGCAATGTGGAGGTGATAGACCACTTCTTCATCAATATGCGTTTCCGCAAAAGCTTTGAGTTGCGCTTTGACGTCGGCTTTCATGTTGGCGGCCGCATCTTTAGGAAAATAGGTCGAAACCATTGACATGTGAATACCGGGCAAAACATTGAGCAGATGTATTTCGGCATTGGAATGTTTTGCATGCCAGACTGCGATTTCTACCGCTTTATCGGCAAAGCCTTGTTCATTTAAATCAACAGGTACAAGAATATGTTTGTACATGGGTATATAACCTCTCTAGCCAGAATCGGAGCCATTATATGCCTGACCGGAGTCAGGCATATTGATATGGCATCTATTTTGATAATCTTATGCGGCGTTTTTGATTCCAGATCAATAATAACGTGAGGAATAATGCCGGAATAAATACCCACTCTTTCATTGGTCGCTCAGATTCGACGATGATTGAGTCAATTTTCCAGTCAAAGTCAATGCCGGAGGCTTCTGCCGGGCTACCGAATTCGACCATATCGACCATCATATCTTGTCCTTGCTGGGTCAGCATCAAGCCCATCGAACTGACTCTCTCTTCGGCTGTTTTGGCGCGCTCATCGAATGGCAGCCGAACCGTTTTCGTCACATGTTCACCATTCATTTTGTCACCAGAGACAACCAGCTCCAATGCTTCTCCGGGATGAAGCTTCTCCGTGACCTGATAGATATCAGGTCCCGGATACAGTTGATGCTCCGGATAGATCATGTCCCACCAGAACCCGGGTCGGAAGAATGTAAAGGTCAGAGCAAGGAGTAACACCGTTTCCCACCACTTATTCTTGGTAAACCACCATCCCTGCGTTGCAGCAGAAAACAGCAGCATTGCGACAATGGCGGAGAAAATGGTCAGCATTAAATGCCACCAAGTATCGATACCAATCAGTAACAGCTGGGTATTGAATACAAACATGAACGGTAAGATGGCGGTCCGAATATCATAGGTAAAGCCCTGAATACCGGTGCGGATCGGATCCGATTTGGCAATCGCGGATGCGGCAAATGCAGCCAGCCCTACCGGCGGTGTATCGTCAGCCAGAATACCGAAATAGAACACGAACAGGTGCACCGCGATCAAAGGAATGATCAGACCGTGTTGTGCTCCGAGCGTCACGATGACCGGTGCCATGAGGGTAGAGACCACAATATAGTTTGCCGTAGTCGGCAGCCCCATCCCCAGTATCAGACTGATCACTGCGGTAAAGATCAACATCATGATCACGCTGCCACCGGAGATGAACTCGACAAAGTCGGTCATCACCAGTCCGATCCCGGTTAAGGTGACCACGCCGACCACTGTCCCGGCGGCTGCCGTCGCAACACCGATACCAATCATATTACGCGCGCCGGATGCCAGACTTTCAAAGAAATCATTCAAGCCGACTTTTGCTTGGGCAGCAATATCACCGGATTGATTCATGAAAGCCATTAATGGGCGTTGGGTCAACAGAATGAAGATCATAAACACGGTTGCCCAGAATGCTGATAGCCCCGGAGAAAAACGTTCAACGGTCAAACACCAGACCAGTACCACGATCGGCAGCAGGAAGTGCAGACCTGATTTCAGCGTCGGGCCCGGATCCGGAACTTCACGTAAGTCCTCATCAATATCCATGGTTTGCCCGGCATAGCGGGAGGATATTTTGACCAAACCGACATAGGATGAGAGTAGCACCAAGGTGACGATAGGCGTTGCTGCCGAACCAAAGGCTGCTTTTGTCCAGCCGATACCGTAATAGACGATGGCACTGATAGCACCGAGTGCCAGAATTGTGCCGGTAAAAGACAGCACACTCTGAAGCAGGGTGACGGTTTTCCGCCGCGGCAGTCCTTCCATGCCAGCTTTACAGGCTTCGAGATGGACAATATAAATCAGCGCGATATAAGAGATGATAGCAGGCAGTGCAGCGGCTTTGATCACTTCCACATAAGAAATACCGACATACTCGACCATCAGGAAAGCGGCTGCACCCATGATCGGTGGTGTCAACTGACCATTGGTTGATGCGGCAACTTCTACGGCTCCGGCTTTGGTGCCGGGAAAACCGACACGCTTCATCAACGGGATGGTAAATGTTCCTGTGGTTACGACGTTCGCAATCGAAGAGCCGGAGACCAATCCAGATAATCCGGAAGCAACAACCGCAGCTTTGGCCGGACCGCCCCGCATGTGTCCCAGTAACGAGAAAGCGACTTTAATGAAGTAAGCACCGGCACCGGCTCTTTCGAGCATCGCACCGAACAACACAAACAAAAATACAAATGAGGTTGAAACACCCAAAGCAACCCCGAAGACCCCTTCGGTGGTGAGCCAGAGATGAGACATCGCTTTATTTAAACTTGCGCCTTTGTGCGCAATCACATCCGGCATATACGGTCCGGCAAAGGTATATGCGAGAAATACCATTGCCACCATCATCAACGGCGGACCTAAAGCCCGGCGTGTGGCTTCAAGAAGTAACACCATACCGATTACTGAGACAACAACGTCAACGGTTGTCGGGGCCCCTGAGCGTCCGGCTAGTGCTTCATAAAACAGATAAATATAAGCGGCGGAGAAGCTACCGAGTAATGCCAGTATCCAGTCAATCAGGGGAATGTGATCCCGGGAAGAGTTCTTCATGGCCGGATATGCGGTGAATGCAAGGAAGATTGCAAACATCAAATGAATTGAACGAGCCTGTGTGTCGTTGAGAACGGCAAAATCAAAAATGAATGGTAGCGGGGAAGCATACCAAAGTTGGAATAATGACCAACAGACCGGAACAACCCAGAGAATCCGGCCTGCAAGGCCCTTGGGATTTCGGGCACCTGTATCTGCCTGTGCCACCATATCCTGCACATTTGCCTGCGTCATGTACGTTATCCTTATTATTGAATTATTGATGGTCTAATGATGAAGTTACACCATGACTTTCACACCAACGGAAAGTCAGAAAAGATATTGCGAAAATTAAAATGAGTGATTCATGCAATACCAAAATATAAAATGAGGAGGCGTTCGGCCTCCTCATGATTTATCAGAGCGTTAGCCTGAGGAGATTCTTATTTGAGCAAGCCAACTTCTTTGTAATATTTGACTGCACCCGGATGAAGCGGAATTGAAATTCCCGCTTTCACCATGTCTTCTTTTTTCAGGTGAGCAAATGCCGGATGAAGTCTCTTGAAGGTATCAAAGTTTTCAAACACAGCTTTGGCTACGTTATAAGCAACTTTGTCAGGGACATCAGCACTGGTCACCAGTGTCGCAGCAACACCGAAGCTTTTCACATCCTGATCGGTTCCCCGATACATACCGGCGGGTACATCGGTATAAGTATAGTAAGGGTTTTCTGAGACGATCTTATCAATTTCCGGACCGGTTACAGGTACAAGTTTCGCATCACATGATGTGGTTGCTTCTTTGATGGAACCATTCGGATGACCGACAACGTAGATAAACGCATCGATTTTATTATCACACAATGCTTGGGAGCGCTCGGAACCTTTCAACTCAGAAGTGAGTTTAAAGCTATCTTTCGTCCACCCCATGCTATCCATGACAACTTGCATTGTTGCCCGGTCACCGGAACCGGGGTTACCGATGTTGACACGTTTGCCTTTTAAATCTTTGATATTGTTAATGTGGGCGTCGGTACGGGCAATGACGTTAAATGGTTCTGTATGAAGAGAGAACATTGCACGTAGTTTTTTGTAAGGACCTTGCTCAGCGAATTTGCTGGTCCCGTTGTAACCGTGATACTGCCAATCAGACTGGACGATACCAAAATCAAGTTCGCCGGAGCGAATTGTATTGACGTTATAAATGGATCCACCAGTTGATTCAACGGAGCAACGAATATCGTGTTCCTTGCGATCTTTATTCACGAGTTTACAGATTGCACCACCAGTTGGGTAATATACACCAGTGACCGATCCTGTTCCTATCGTAATGAATTCTTGCGCATTGACGGCAGCACTTGCACCGATGGCAGTAGCTGCAATTGCACTAAGTTTCATAATTTTATTCAATACCATGAATATTCCTTCCTTTTTCTTGTTGTCTCTCAGTGAATATAGACTGAAGAGAGTTCCTATTGAAGAAACAGCAACTTTTCACAATGACTCGAAAAGTGGGCCGATAATATCAAAAAATTGGCACAAAATTGAAATATTGTTAATGAAAATTATACATATGACAAAAATATCAGAGAAATATTTGGCAAAAGACAATCGAATTGGTGAGTGGAATCAATAGCTTAAATATGAGTAAAATCAAACACTAGAGATGTTGAAGATGTGATGTAAATCACGTTAATTACTTCAATAAGCGAGAAGTTGTTATTTTTATCACTAGTGTTTTATGCTGCAAAAATTATCCGAAATATTCAAAAAGTTCGCACACAGAACGGTGTAACTCTTCAACGGAAATTTGACGGGTCGGAGTAATGAAAATGGTATCGTCTCCGGCGACAACGCCCAGAATTCCTTCTGACTTACCGAGTGAGTCCAGTAAACGAGCAATGAGTTGTGCGGCTCCGGGGCCGGTGTGAATCACCACTAACGCCGGGTTATAATCGATATCAAGAACAAGCTCCCGCAGAGAACTTGAAACGGTAGGAACTCCCAATTCAGCCGGAAGACAGTACACCATTTCCATTTTGGCGTTGCGAGTCCGGACAGCACCAAATTTTGTTAACATCCTAGAGACTTTGGATTGGTTGATGTTCTCAAATCCTTCACTGCGCAGCGCTTCGACAATATCGCTTTGAGAGCCGAAACGTTCTTCTTTGAGCAACGCTTTAAATGAGCGGACTAACAGATCTTGTTTATCTACGTTTTTCATAATTTACTTAGCAAAGGCCTTTTCACCAATGAGTGGCATTGGCCTTATGGTTATCAAAATCACTACACAAGGTGAATAGAGACCTCATGTATCCTTTGAATATTTTCGCATAGTTATGCACAATGCTCCAACTGATTTAAATTTCAGTGTAGAGAATCAGTGTAAGTTATTTGGTATAAATGGATATATAAAGCATAACGTATTGTATTATCGGTAAAAATATTGTGGGGAACGCTTGCTCAGGCGAATGCTTCATACTGGTTCTTGCGTTACTTCGCAAAGCTGGCGCGAGTCAATTGTAATCAAGTTGTAATTGCTATAGCTTTTCCAGTTGCATAATTACCCTACAAAAGAAATATATCGAGAGAACGCTCAAGGAGAATTACAAATGAAAGTCGCTGTTATTGGTGCCGCTGGCGGTATCGGTCAAGCCCTTGCTCTGTTATTGAAGAATCATCTACCTACCGGTTCTGATCTTGCCCTTTACGATATCGCACCTGTGACACCCGGTGTGGCAAAAGATCTCAGCCACATTCCAACCCCAGTTTCAATCAATGGCTACTCAGGTGAAGATCCAACACCAGCCCTTGAAGGTGCGGATGTGGTGTTGATTTCTGCGGGGGTTGCTCGTAAACCGGGGATGGATCGTTCGGATCTGTTTAACGTCAATGCCGGGATCGTTAAATCACTTGCTGAAAAAATTGCGGTGGTTTGCCCTGAAGCATGTATCGGGATTATCACTAACCCTGTCAATACGACAGTTCCTATCGCTGCTGAAGTGCTGAAAAAAGCGGGTGTTTATAATAAGCGTAAATTGTTCGGCATCACGACGCTGGATGTGATCCGTTCAGAAACATTCGTCAGTGAATTAAAAGGAAAAAATCCGCTGGATGTAAACGTGCCTGTGATCGGTGGGCATTCTGGTGTGACTATTCTTCCTTTACTTTCTCAGGTCAAAGATGTCACTTTCTCTGATGAAGAAGTTGCTGCTTTAACACATCGTATTCAAAACGCAGGGACTGAAGTGGTTGAAGCAAAAGCCGGTGGTGGTAGTGCAACATTATCGATGGGGCAGGCTGCTTGCCGTTTTGGTTTGTCGCTTGTGAAAGCGCTTCAGGGTGAAGCTAATGTTATCGAGTGTGCTTATATTGAAAGCGATGGCGGTCTTGCACCTTTCTTTGCTCAACCGGTCAAATTAGGTAAAGATGGCATTGAAGAAGTGCTGAGTTATGGTGAATTGAGTTCGTTTGAACAAAAAGCACTGGACGGAATGTTGGATACATTGAATGGCGATATTCAGCTTGGTGTTGATTTCGCATCATAATCATTCGATATATTGAACAGAATGAAAAAGCTGGCTAAGCCAGCTTTTTTTACAATCGTTGAATTTTACAATAGTTGAACCGCTCTATTTGGTGCGGTGAACGGCGAGATGGGCCAGTGAAATCAGCGCGTCTTTATATTCGTTGTCAGGAATAATACTGAGTGCCTGAATGGCTTTGTCGGCTTCTTCCTGAGCTTTCTGTTGGGTGTAAGTGAGAGAGCCGGTCTGTTCCAGAATCTCAAGGATCTCTTCAAGGTGCTCCATACCATTTGATTTTTCGATCGCATCCCGAATCATTTGAACCTGCTCGGGATTTCCGGTGCGCATGGCATGAAGTAATGGGATCGTTGGTTTTCCCTCTGCAAGATCATCACCAACGTTTTTGCCCATTTCGTCACCATCTGATGTGTAGTCCATCAAATCATCAATGAGCTGAAAAGCAGTCCCCAGATAACGTCCATAATCTTGAAGTGCTTTTTCTATATCTGAACCGGCGTCGTTAAGGATAGCGCCGATCTGGGTAGCGGCTTCAAACAAACGAGCTGTTTTGGAATAGATCACCTGCATGTAGTTCTCTTCGGTGATATCCGGATCGTTGCAGTTGATCAATTGTTGGACTTCGCCTTCAGCAATCACATTCACTGCGTGACTCATGAGTTCCAGCACCCGGAGTGAGCCAAGTTGCGTCATCATTTGGAATGAACGCGTATAAATGTAGTCACCAACCAATACACTGGCAGCATTGCCAAAAGTCGCATTGGCCGTAGCTTTACCCCGTCGCATGTCCGATTCATCGACCACATCGTCGTGAAGTAATGTTGCGGTGTGTATAAACTCAATAAACGCAGCCGCTTTAGTATGCGCGTCACCGGTGTATCCCAGGGCGCGGGTAGAGAGTACTGCTAGCAGAGGACGAAGGCGCTTACCGCCACTATTGATGAGGTAAAAACCAAGCTGATTGATCAATGAAACGTCAGAATTAAGTTGGGCAAGAATTGTCTCATTAACTTTTGCCATATCATCGGCTGTGAGCGCTTGGATAGCTTTAAAATCCATTGTAAATCCGGCTGAAGTTCGATATTTGTAAGGAAGTAATGTTCTTTGAATTCGTTCATAATACACTAAAAAACAGGGATGAATACATGCTATAATGCTAGGCTCGAGAGACTTTTGCCCTATGAGTTGTTTTTCGCCAATTTTTTAAAAATAGAGCTTGTTTTAAAAACGGCATTCGCGTAGAATCTGCGCCCTATTGATGATTAGTTTAGCGCACACCCAAAATTACTCACATAGTAGGATGGCTGTGCGGAAAGAGCGGAGTAAAATATGTACGCTGTTTTCCAGTCTGGTGGTAAACAACACCGAGTAAGCGAAGGTCAAACACTTCGTTTAGAAAAATTAGACGTTGAAACTGGCGCAACTGTTGAATTTGATAAAGTTCTTCTGGTTGCTAACGGTGAAGAAATCACTGTTGGTGTGCCCCTTGTCGATGGCGGAAAAGTAACTGCAGAAGTTGTACAACACGGTCGTGGCGATAAAGTAAAAATCGTTAAGTTCCGTCGTCGTAAGCATTCTCGCAAGCAACAAGGTCATCGCCAGTGGTTCACTGAAGTGAAAATCACTGCTATCAACGCTTAAGTAGGAGAGTTTAACAATGGCACACAAAAAAGCTGGTGGTTCTACTCGTAACGGCCGCGATTCAGAAAGTAAACGTCTTGGTGTAAAACGTTTTGGTGGTGAGTCTGTCTTAGCAGGTAACATCATCGTTCGCCAACGTGGAACAAAATTCCATGCTGGAACTAACGTAGGTATCGGTAAAGACCATACGCTTTTCGCTCTATCTGATGGTAAAGTGAAATTTGAAGTAAAAGGTTCTAAAAACCGTAAGTTCGTTAGTATCGAAGCTGAATAATTTTAGTTTCCTGATGAATTTAAAAGCCCTGCCATTTGGTGGGGTTTTTTGTTTATTTCAAGTCTGTCAGTTTGGAATTTACGAGTTGAGTTTCCGGTATTGATGATGAAATGCTGAATTCTATTGTGAAACCAAAGTGATCGACTTCGGTTCTGATCTTCGGTGAGCAGATGTGATGTTTGCTTTGATCCGGAGACGATCCGCTTAAAGAATGTTATGAATGGATTTACCCGAAGCTCTGCTAAAATTTATAGCAAGTATCCGGGTAATGCTGCAACGCAAATAGTGCGGAGTGAAAGATGAAATTCGTTGATGAAGCTGTCGTAAAGGTTCAGGCGGGTGATGGTGGCAACGGCATTGTCAGCTTCTGGCGTGAAAAATTCGTCACGAAAGGCGGTCCTGACGGTGGCGATGGTGGTGACGGTGGGGATATTTATATTCTCGCGGATGAAAACTTGAATACACTGATTGATTACCGCTTTCAGCGCTTCTATGACGCTGAACGTGGCGAGAATGGACGTGGTGGCAACTGTACGGGAAAACGTGGAAAAGACAAAGTTCTTCGTGTTCCTGTAGGAACCCGGGCAGTCGATATCCACACCAATGAAGTGATTGGTGAAGTCGCTGAGCACGGCAAGAAGCTCATGGTTGCCAAAGGCGGCTGGCATGGTTTAGGCAATACCCGGTTCAAGTCTTCAGTCAATCGAGCACCGAGACAGAAAACCATGGGAACCAAAGGCGAAGTCCGGGAAATTCGTTTAGAACTGCTATTGTTGGCTGATGTTGGCATGTTGGGCTTACCCAACGCAGGAAAATCGACATTTATTCGAGCCGTTTCGGCTGCAAAACCGAAAGTGGCGGATTATCCGTTTACCACGTTGATTCCTAGTCTTGGTGTCGTGAGTGTTGTCTCTGAAAAGAGTTTTGTCGTTGCTGATATTCCCGGATTGATCGAAGGTGCTGCTGATGGTGCCGGGTTGGGGATTCGATTCCTGAAACATCTTGAGCGATGCCGTGTATTGTTACATATGATCGATTTGTTGCCGGTTGATCAAAGTGATCCGGCTGAAAACGCCAGAATCATTGTTGATGAATTGAGCCAATACAATGACAAGTTGTCACAAAAGCCCCGTTGGCTGGTATTTAACAAAGTTGATCTACTCCCTGAAGATGAAGCTGACAAGATTATTCAGTCTGTATTGGATGAGCTTGAATGGGAAGATGAATATTTCCGGATTTCTGCAATCAATAAACAGGGGACGCGTGAGCTTTGTATGAAGCTGGCTGACTTTATGGAATCTTTGCCAAAAGAAACGTCAGAACGGACTGAAGAAGAAAAAGTCGAATTTATGTGGGATGACTATCATCAGTCGGCAATGAATAGTCCTGATGTGATTACAGAAGAATGGGATGACGATGATTGGGATGACGACGATGATGATGATGGTCATGTGATCTATGTCCGAGACTAATCAATGCATCTAATTTTTTAAACCGCGATTTTTATTGCGGTTTTTTTTGTCTAAATCATTTTCCAACGTATCTTTTTCGGGCAAACTCTGAGTTTCGTATGCGATTGACGAATGGATTAGGTTGGGAAGGGAATCATGACATCGAAACAGAGAGCAGTCTCTCGTCTGATTGCTCAGGCGGGGCAGATGCTGTTAGCTCATGGAGCAGAGAGCACCTTAGTCGCGGATATCATGAGACGGATGGGGATTGCCAGTGACATGGATGAAGTCGAAGTTGCACTTACGGCAAATTCACTGGTAGTGACCACGGTTTATCATGCACATTGTATAACGACGGCACGCCGATGTCAGGATCGTGGCATCAATATGAAGGTTGTGACTGATATTCAACGTATTTGTATCATGATGGAAAAAGGTATTGTTGATTATCAGCTTGCGCAACAAAAACTAAATCGGATCACTCCACAGCGATATAATCGTTGGTTGGTGCTCGTGATGATTGGATTATCTTGTGCGGCATTTAGTCGTCTCGCTGGCGGAGACTGGCGTATCTTTGCTGCCACTTTCGTTGCTTCTTCTGTTGGTATGTTCGTGAGACAGGAAATTGCGCATCGACACTTCAACCCGCTGCTTAATTTTGCCGCCACGGCATTTGTGACTTCTTTGATTTCAGCGCAAGCCGTCAGTTATCAATGGGGAAATAACCCGACTTTAGTCATGGCTTGCTCTGTGTTAATGCTTGTACCGGGCTTCCCGCTGATTAATTCGGTTGCTGATATGTTGAAGGGGTATGCGAATACAGGGATCGCTCGGTTCATGATTGCATCGCTTCTGACGCTTTCAACTTGTTTAGGGATTATTGCAGCAATGTTTGTGACTGGTGTTTCGGGGTGGTAATGATGAATATAGATATGATCATGACGTTATTGCTGGGATTGTTGAACGACATGTTTTTTGCGTCAATACCAGCTGTTGGTTTTGCTCTGGTTTTTAACGTTCCCGTGCCGGCATTGAAATATTGTGCGCTGGGTGGTGCAATTGGTCACGGCTGCCGTTTTTTGTTAATGAAATATGGAATGCCGATAGAGTGGGGAACATTTTTTGCCGCAACACTGGTTGGTATGATTGGTGTTCACTGGTCTCATCGTTTTTTGGCCCATCCGAAAGTATTTACCGTCGCAGCATTAATTCCGATGGTCCCCGGAGTCTTTACTTATCGTGCCATGATTGCCATGGTGGAAATTAATCATCTCGGTTTTACACCGGAGCTATTTTCAGTGTTGATGGAAAATTTTCTGAAGGCGATGTTTATTATTGCTGGCTTAGCGGTTGGGTTGGCGGTTCCCGGCTTATTATTTTATCGTCGAAAGCCGGTCGTTTAGATTGCTTGCAGCACGAATCTCGATAGAATAGCAGCTGATTTTTTGATGTGATGGCGGTATTTCTATGATAATCAGTATGATCGCAGCGATGGCGAATAACCGGGTGATTGGTAAAGAAAATCAGATGCCTTGGCATTTACCTGCAGATTTTGCCTGGTTTAAACGTTGTACTCTAGGCAAACCTATCATCATGGGAAGAAAAACTTTCGAGTCGATTGGTAAGGCGCTTCCCGGGCGGCAAAACATCGTCATCACTCGCAACCCTCAGTTTCACGCAGACGGGGTCGATGTAACTGACTCGCTTGAAAATGCATTGACGCTGGCAGGCGAGGTGGATGAGGTTATGATAATCGGCGGGGGAAGTATTTATCAGTCGGGTTTACCGCTGGCTTCAAGGTTATATCTCACCTATATTCAGGCTGAAATTGACGGGGACACCCGTTTTCCGGATATCGGTGCTGAATGGTATGAGACTTATCGGGAAGTGTATCCACAAGATGAAAAAAATGCCTATGACATGTCATTCGTGATACTGGAGCAAAAGCAGGCTGAGTGAACGGTTGGTTCAGGTAGAGACTAGCCCACCTGAGAATTAACCAGTGCCGGTTGGCTGAACAGTTGCTGATCTTCCCAGCGGATCATCGTTAGTGTCCCGCCCCAGACACAACCGGTATCCAGTCCGATGACATCTTTTCTGACACAGCCTTCTAACGCAGCCCAGTGACCGAAAATAATTCGTTTCTCTATTGGTCTTGCTCTTGGGAGATCAAACCATGGGCGTAGTTGGGTGGGATCTACTGCTGAAGGCGGTAACTTACAGTCCATATCCAGTGCCCCGCTGGGGGTGCAGAAACGCATGCGGGTAAAGGCGTTAATGATATAGCGATAGCGTTCCAGACCGGAGAGGGAATCTCGCCACTGATTGGGCATATTTGAATACATATGCTCGATGAGCCATGGCCACTTTTCACTTTGGAGCAGTAACTCGATTTCCTGAGCGGCTTGCCGTGCTGTCGGCAGATCCCATTGGGGAGAAATGCCTGCATGGCAGACGACAAATTCAGGATGTTCTTGCAGGAGGGGTTGGAACCGTAACCATTCGAGAAGCTCATCTCTGTCCGGTGCCTGAAAAATAGCCGCTGTGCGATCTTTCTTTTTCAGCGGATGAATGCCGAGCGCAATCGATAGCAAGTGGAGATCATGGTTGCCTAATACGGTTTTGGCGGATGTTCCCAATGCTTTAATATAGCGGAGCGTTTCCAGTGACTTAGGGCCTCTGGCAACCAGATCACCGGCAACCCACAGTTGATCATGCCGAGGGCAGAAGTCAACTTGGGAAAGGAGGAGTTCGAGTTCGTCCAGACATCCTTGCAGATCGCCAACAATATAATTCGCCAATTCGATAGCTCCTCTTTGTTTAAAGCAACTCGTTTAAAACGATTCGTTTCAAGCTATTTGTTTCAAGTGATTCGTTTAAGACTATTCTTATTTAAGACAATTTTCGTTTAAAACAATTCGTCCTGAACACAAACAGCTAGTTTAGAATATGCGGAATGTAGAGGCGGAAAGGATCAATTTCCGCTGTAAATTCTTTTCCCTCACTGTCATGCATGATGTACTGTCCTTGCATGACACCTACTGGGGTTTCGAGGGCAGTGCCACTGGTATAGGTATATTCGTCATTGGATGCGATAAATGGCTGTTCTCCGACGACACCATCACCTTCTACGGACATCTGTTTCCCATTGGCATCCGTAATCAGCCATCTGCGCCCGATCAGTTGCACGGTTTCCTGACTGAGATTCTTTACCGTAATTACATACGCAAAAATATATCGGTCTTGTTCCGGGAGTGATTGTTCGGGGATATATTTGGTATGAACTTGCACTTTAATGCATGGCTTGGATATATCCATATAAAATCTCCTTACTCGGCGGTGCCGCGGTTTATACCGCGGCAATCATGCAGCTAGCTATTGCTGTCCAGCCAGTTTGCCATCGCGACAAACTGACTGAGAGATAGATTCTCCGGACGACTAGTCGGATTGATACCTAATTCTTCTAAGACAGAAACATCGAGTAATGACTTATAACAGTTACGTACGGTTTTACGCCGCTGATTAAATCCTTCCCGACAGACTCTGTCGAGCCATTTGAGACTGGTTGTCGGATGAGGTAATTCCTGATGTGGGACGAGTCGAACGACAGCTGAATCCACTTTTGGCGGCGGGACAAATGACTCCGGCGGTACTTCCAGTACCGGTATCACCTTACAGTAGTACTGAGTCATCACCGTCAGGCGTCCGTAGGCTTTGGTCCCGGGCCCGGCTGCGAGTCGGTTGACAACCTCTTTTTGCAACATGAAGTGCATATCCTGAATTTGATTTTGAAATTCAAACAGGTGAAACATCAAGGGCGTTGAAATATTGTATGGCAGGTTACCAAACACTCGCAGTTTGTTTTGAGATTGTACCAATTGGCTAAAATCAAAACGTAACGCATCCGCTTCGTAAATTGAGAGCTTGTCTTTTAAGTCAGGATGATTTCTAAGCCGTTCGGCCAAATCACGATCCAGTTCGACGACAGTGAGTTTATCGACTTCTTTTCCGACTGGCTCTGTCAGCGCCCCTAGTCCGGGGCCTATTTCAACCAGATTTTGTCCGGGCTTCGGGTTAATTGCAGTAACAATACCATCAATGATATAAGGATCATTGAGGAAGTTTTGACCGAAGCGTTTTCGGGCTTTGTGCCCTAAGTGGACATCATTTTTCATCATCATCAATTACTTTGTTCTTTTATTTACTAATTCGATGGCTTGTTGCAAAGCCGTTTTCAAACTGCCGGTATCGGCGGTTCCTGTGCCTGCAAGATCCAAGGCTGTACCATGATCAACCGAAGTGCGGATAAAAGGCAGCCCCAGTGTAATATTGACCGAGCGGCTGAATCCTTTATATTTTAGTACAGGAAGCACCTGATCATGGTACATGCCTAAAATTGTATCAGCTTGCTCGAGATACTTGTCATGAAATATCGTATCGGCCGGCAGAGGCCCGGTGAGGTGCATATTTTCCTCATCTCTTAATGAGTTCAGAGCCGGTGTGATCGTTTCTATCTCTTCATTGCCCAAGCACCCATCTTCACCGGCGTGAGGATTCAGTCCACACACATAAATATGTGGGTCGTCAATCGCAAACTTTTCTTTCAGGTCGTGATGAAGGATACGGATAATGCTTTGGAGACGTTCGGTCGTAACGGCTTTGGAAACATAAGCAAGTGGAATATGCGTAGTCACCAAAGCAACCCGAAGCCCTTCTGTCGCAAGCATCATCACCACAAGCGGGGTATTTGATTTTTCGGCAAAAAATTCGGTATGTCCGCTGAAGGCAACCCCGGAACGATTAATCACTCCTTTATGGACTGGGCCTGTGACGACGGCATCAAATTCGCCGCTCAGGCAGCCTTCTGTTGCTCTTTCCAATGTTTGCAGTACGTAGCGACTATTGGTTTCATCGAGCTGTCCGGCAGTGACAGGCGTTGCCAGCGCGATATGTTCTACGACCAGTGAGCCAGCCTCTTGAGCAGCCGGGGGTTGCGCAGGATCATAATCATTGAGTGCAACATTGAGACCCAGCAAGGCTGCCCGCTGTTGTAATAGGGATTTATCTGCACAGACCACAATTTGATGTGACCAGTCTTCCTGAGAGAGTGCCAGCACAAGATCCGGACCAATTCCTGCTGGTTCTCCGGCGGTGACTACAATACGCTTAATTGTCATTTCCATCGTCCTTGAGCCGTTCAATAAAAGCACTCGCTTTTAGCTCTTGAATCCATGTACTGGATTCTTCATTAAACTTGCGATTAAACAGAATTCGATAAGCTTTGTTTTTCTGCGCAGCATCGGTCTTATCCACCTGACGACGGTCCAAAACTTCAACAATATGCCAGCCGTGAACGGTTTTAAATGGCTTACTGATCTGGCCTACCGGCAGGGTTTCAATCTGATGTTTGAATTCCGGCACATAAATATCCGGTGACTGATAGCCAAGTTCACCTTGTTGTGATGCTGACCCCGGATCCTGACTGTATTGCTCAGCAAGTTCGCCAAAAGTCGCTTCTTTGTTATGAATTTTCTGAATGAATGAGTTCAGCTCTTTTTGGGCGCCGGCATCGCTTAAAATAATGGAGGTTTTGAGCAGAATATGGCGTGCATTGATCTCTGTGACGGACACGGTTTGTAGCCCTTTCACATCATCAATTTTCAAAATGTGGAGTCCGACACCACTACGGAATGGGCCTATAATCGTCCCTTTACTTTGCATCTTGATTTGATCCGCGAAAATGGTCGGCATTTCTTCTTTTCTCATCCAGCCCCAGTCTCCACCTTCCAGCGCTTTGGGGCCTTTTGAATAGGTGAGTGCCAATGTTCTGAAACTTTCACCTTTGGCGAGTCGGCGAACTAACGATTTTGCCAGTGCTTCGATTTTAGATTTATCATTGTCACTATCGATGCGGAGCTGGATATGGCTGATTTTGTACTGAACGGAGGTATCAGTTTCTTGATTGAGGATCTCAGCCAGCGAGTCTACTTCTGCCGGTAAAATATTAATTCTACGGCGCACGAGTGCATTACGTGCTTCTGAGATGGCTATCTCATCACGGATTTTTTCTCTGAAAGTCTCGTAGCTGACGCCAGCCTGTTCAATTGATTTTCTCAGTTCCTGTACCGTTTGGTCATTTTGTTTGGCAATCTCTTCAATCGCCTGATTTAAACGATTATCATCAATTTTTACCCCGATACGATCAGCTTCCTGCTTTTGCAGAGTGTCTGCAATGAGTTTATCGACAACCTGTGCACGGATGACATTGTCCGGTGGAAGTGTTTGATGGTGACGCGCTGCATTCGCTTTAAACAGATTCATCTCCGTTGCTATATCACTGGTTAAAATCGTACTGTTATTGACAATCACGGCCATACGATCCAGTTCGACCGGCGTTGCACGAATGTTCAGACTATAAAGGCTGATGATTGTGATTAGAAAGTATTGCCACAGTTTCATCGAAAATCCTATTGATTGGGCATATTGCATATGCCGCTTGTTGTTCAAAAATATAAATGATTTACAAACACCGATATCAAAGCAACGCATGAGCTCGGCGGCTTTCCACACGATTGCTTTTGATGTATACCATTAGTTATTTAGCATGAAGGGGCGCCCATAACCAATTGCACTCGACGTTAATTCATTGCTATGCGTCATATTTGTTCCCAGACCAATAATCCCGATATTGACACTCAGGTTGTTTTCATACACCGCTTCGGCATCAGGATATTGTTGGAACGACGGCGTCCATTTATCCAGTTCCCGGCTGTACGTCAGGCCGATAAACCAGCAGTCAGAAATATAAGTCAGGTTAGCCTGCCACTCTAATGGGTTGTCTGTGGTGAGATCATAATAGTAGAGTGCTTTCGTTTGCCATTTCGGACTAATATTGTATTGTGCAACGACACCAAGTTGTGAAATGCCATCTTTGGTCAGAGAGTTGACGTCCAGTGTGTCACCGACGGTATCCTCAATATATTCTTGGGTGACATAACGGTAGTTGGTCTGAATAAAGCCTTTATCATGACGGTACTCAAGGGTGCTGTTAGACAACTGTACACGAGACGTGTCAACGTCATATTGGATACCCCCATGATAGAACAACGTGTCGTCATAGTTGAAATCCATTTCTACAGCCCAGGCTGAATAATCTGAGTTTTCGTCGGTTGTTGAACGATTAAAGTTATCTTTCAGACCTTTATCCAAATAGAATATCTGCCCAAAAGCGATATTTAAGCGTTCTTTATATTGATCATCGAAAAAGCGTGAGGCTGCCCCATAGCTAATTTGGTTAGCCGGGGCGATAAAGTCAACGCTACTGTATTTACGGCTCCTGAACAGGCCATAGTAGTCGGTCTGTAACAGGGTCGTATCGTAACGGGCTATGTCGCTCTGATCTCTCTTGGGAATATAAAGATATTGCACCTGAGGTTCCAGTGTTTGGGTATAACCATCTAATACGACGGTATTCCGTTCAAGGATCAGGCCGACATTCGAGCGAAATTCAGGAATATCTCTGGACACATTTTCTTTATAGCCCTTTGAGGCATCAACCCCGTCTAAGTCTTGTTGATAATAGGTTGAAAGTAATCTCGCCTCTGTTGTCCAGGTTCCCCAAGTGGCCCCGAGCGGAATCTTGATGCCCGGTTCAATATGAACACGGGTTGCTGAAGGGGAGTCATTTTCATCGGTATCGAATCTGGATACATGGCTAACCAAGTCAAAATCAAGATAACGCATCAGCTCTGGGGCGTAATAGTTAAATGCAACCTGAGGCATTAATTTGTACGGTTGGTTACCTGTTGTCGTCAGGATCTGAAAATCCCGCGTAAGCAGAGAAAGATCCCAGTTGTTCGAACGGTAACTGACACTCGCTTCTTGGGTTAACTGACCATCTTGTCGGGTCCCGATTTCTGAACCTAGATCTGAAAAATAATCGATGTCACTGACTTCGGCGTAATTGATTGCTAGCGCCCAAGATTTATCATAAATACCGTAATGCGTGAGCTGGAATCCCCAGCGGTCGTCTTCTTCCGGATATTTTTTATCATCCGGCAGATATTCATAAGTAATATCGCCGTTTCCGAAGGCATTCAAATAGCGAAAATGACTGTTCAGTTGTGTGCCCCGGTTTTCCATGTATTTCAGATCAGTCTGCAAATCATAGTTGGGGGCAAGGTTCCAGTAGATCGGGACATTCAGTTGAAATCCGTCTTTTGAACCGAAAGAAAATGTCGGGTAAAGAAATCCGGTTTTCCGCGTGTCTCCGATCGGCACACTCAGTAGTGGTAAATAGAGTAGGGGAACGCCCAACACTTCCATTCGGGGATTGTAAAATGTTGCGGTTTCTTCATTCTGGTCAATCGAAATACTGGACGCTTTTAAACGCCAAGCGTTATCGCCGTCAGGACAGGACGTGATCGAACCATCTTCTATTTCATACATTGCCTGACCTGTTTTGGCGACATAAACCGCATCTCCGCGACCGGGCTGGCAGAGAAAATGATAATTAGTATTTTCCAGAGTCAGCTGGTCGGTATTGAGGTTATTGGTTGCTCGCTCAGAGACAGCTTGAACTTCACCATCATCGAACTTGACATTCCCCTGTGCGACCACAATGTTATCTTTCTGATGTAGGGTGACGGTATCGGCAGTTATCCGTTTTTTTCCCTGAACTACGACAACATTACCGGCGTATGTTGCTTTATCGCCATTGACTGCTTCGAGTTTATCCGCTTCAACATTTATGGGTTGCTCATTCTGGTTGGTTGGTTCGATGTCTCCGGCGCGGCACTGACCGATGGTGACCGTATTGCTTTGCGGAGTGGTTTCTGCATAACTATATGGGATAAAAAGTGCTGCACAGATCGAAGCAGCTAGCAACGAACGAGGAAAGTCTGACATCTAGTTGTGTTATCCTGTTAAATTGAGTTGATTCGGATGATCAGCATCAGTTGAACTAAAAATGTCTCTAATCATAATGGAAATTCAATCATACAGCACTAGTAGACTGCGCAACTCGTAAAAAATTCATTGAATGAGAGTCAATAATGCATATTTTCGGCAAAATTTTGGGTACTTTTTTTGGTTTATTGCTGGGTGGTCCTATCGGGGCCATTTTCGGGCTTTTTCTTGGGCATCAGTTTGATAAAGCCCGAAGACAGTATCAAAATTCACCATTCTCGGTAGGGGGGAATGGTGGTGCATCTCAAGAAGAGCGTCAGGAGGAGTTCTTTCGTGCCGCTTTCTCAGTGATGGGTCATGTTGCCAAGGCCAAAGGCAAGGTGACGAAAGAAGAGATTCGTTTGGCAACGATCATGATGGATCGGATGAATCTCAACGACGCGCAGCAACGCTCGGCACAAGAAGCGTTTCGTGAAGGGAAAGAGTCTGGTTTTCCTTTGGAAGACGTGCTTGAACAGGTGATGCGCTCAACCGGCGGACGACGTGACTTAATTCAATTTTTTCTGGAATTACAGATTTCTGCAGCCTTTGCTGATGGCGATCTCCACCCGAGTGAGCGTGATGTTTTGCATAAAATTGCCAGAGGGCTGGAATTTTCCACAGCGCAGCTTGAACAACGATTGAGAATGCAAGAAGCGGCTTTTCGCTTTCAACGTCATGCTCATTCCGGGCAAGAAAGCTACCAAGACAATCGACAGGGCAGTGGTTTCAGCCAAGCCTATAGCACGAATCATCTGAACGATGCCTATCATGTATTGGGTGTCGATGAAACGGCTGACGCGAAAACGGTAAAAAGAGCATACCGGAAACTGATGAATGAACATCATCCCGATAAACTGATGGCGAAAGGTCTGCCGCCGGAGATGATGACTATGGCGAAAGAAAAATCTCAAGAAATTCAGCAGGCTTATGAGCTGATTAAGAAAGCCAAAGGTTTTTAAGCTGACTTCAGTTTGAGATCAGCATCAAAACAAAAAAGCCACAGCAAAAATGCTGTGGCTTTTTTGAAAGTGGCTCCCCCTGCGGGACTCGAACCTGCGACATACGGATTAACAGTCCGCCGTTCTACCAACTGAACTAAGGGGGAATAAACTTTTAAGACATCACTGTCTACTACAAAATATGGTGCCGGCTGCCGGAGTCGAACTGGCGACCTACTGATTACAAGTCAGTTGCTCTACCTACTGAGCTAAGCCGGCGATATAAAATATGGCTCCCCCTGCGGGACTCGAACCTGCGACATACGGATTAACAGTCCGCCGTTCTACCAACTGAACTAAGGGGGAATAAACCTTTAAGACATCGCTGTCTGATGAAAATGATGGTGCCGACTGCCGGAATCGAACTGGCGACCTACTGATTACAAGTCAGTTGCTCTACCTACTGAGCTAAGTCGGCGCTGGATCATTTTCAAATAAATTGGTGGTGCCCGGAGGCGGAATCGAACCACCGACACGGGGATTTTCAATCCCCTGCTCTACCGACTGAGCTATCCGGGCAACGGGGTGTATTAAAAAGTTTTTCTCAGACAAGGTCAACAATAAAATGCAAAAAAAGTATCGTTTGTTGCTTTTATACCCAAGTCCCCCAGAAATACAGGCTTAAAGCCCTATTTTATCAGGAGATAATGGGATAAAAATGGAGCAAACGAGCTTGTCGTTGTAGCGTAAAACCACAATCGCAGGGCGATAACGGTTGCTTAGATTTGCTCACGACGCTTGGGAAGAGAATAGCTGGTTTTTCCGGTGATGTGAAAGTGACAGAGAAGGGCAGGGGGCAACTGTAAAGCATCATGCGGATAAACCGCATGATGAAGACAACGAAAAAAGCCACAGCATCTGCTGTGGCTTCTCGAAAATGGCTCCCCCTGCGGGACTCGAACCTGCGACATACGGATTAACAGTCCGCCGTTCTACCAACTGAACTAAGGGGGAAAAGATGGTGCCTCGAGGCGGAATCGAACCACCGACACGGGGATTTTCAATCCCCTGCTCTACCGACTGAGCTATCGAGGCATGGAATAAATGGTGCCGGCTGCCGGAGTCGAACTGGCGACCTACTGATTACAAGTCAGTTGCTCTACCTACTGAGCTAAGCCGGCACGATATTTATTCTCAATGCTTTTATTGAATCCGGTCTTTACGATATAAGGCACCAAATTCAATCAATTATGGTGCCCGGAGGCGGAATCGAACCACCGACACGGGGATTTTCAATCCCCTGCTCTACCGACTGAGCTATCCGGGCAACGGAGCGCTATTAAACGGATTTACACGCCAATCGTCAACTAGTTTTTCATGTTTCTATGAAAAAAGTGACCGTTTGCATGATTTTTGACCTTGTCGTTCACAATGCAGACGGTTTACCCACCCAAGATTCATTTATAGCTGTCCCGAATTAAACATCTCTTTGTAATGCGTCACTTTTTCCAGATAGCGGCGGGACTCTGCGTTCGGATGTTTTTTGGTCAGCGCCCAATAAACTTGGTTTGGTTGTAGACGGTTGATTTTACTCAATGCCGTCTTTTTATTGCTGCTGAACGTTCGGAGTACACCGCCGGCACCACCGTTATATGCAGAAATCATACTGTATTCGAGAGACTGTGAATTGGCGACCGAATTCAAATAGTCATGCTTTAAGATATAGAAATAGGCGGTTCCGGTATCAATATTATTCTCCGGGTTAAACAGATATTCAGGAGAGGGTTGTCCTGAACGCTTTTTGATGCGTTGAAAGACATCCTTTCCTGCGGTTTTCGGCACGACTTGCATTAATCCATAAGCGTTTGCCCAGCTCACCGCGTAAGGATTGAAACTGCTCTCGGTCTTGATGATTGCGTAAATCAAATCTTCCGGAATACCGTATTTTCGGGAAGCCCGGCGGATAATATCGGCATACTTGTAGCCGCGAATTTCAACTTGATCTTCCACCATCGGAATTTCAACATAGTAAGACTTTTTGAAATCGACCTGTTTGACTTGTAACTTATTTTTAATCAGATAATCCGCGAATCGATTGGCTCGCCAGCTCCACTGAATGGCCTTGTTATCTTGATCGACCACTTGTTGATACAGAAACGGTTTCCCTTTGAGGACGATTTTCTCGGATGAGAACAGATCGACGTGTTTGGGATCATCCGGTGTCAGAAGGGTGGTGACGATCGCTTTTTTCAGATGTTCCAACGGTTCGGTCGTCGCGACAGTCTCGACAGTAATTTGTCCTTGATTGAAATTAACATCGGCACGGCTGCGATAGTCGTCGATATATTTAACGTAGTTTGTTTTGCCGGCAATTTTAATTTCTTTACTTCCCCAGCGATGTTCTATTTTACCGGTGAAGCTGCTGATGAGGGCATCTAACGCGGCCGCATCTTTCATAAACTGGCCGGGAAGGGGAGCTAAATGCTTAGCAAAGCGATTGGTCGGTTCGTAGTTCACATCGTATATTTTTTCGATCAACTCACGACTACAGCCACTGATTAATAGTGGAATAACGAAAAGGATTAGTACCCGGTGTCGGGTTATTTTCCTCTTGAGAGAAGCATCGTGCGTCGCAAAAATATGTCGAATCAGATTGGTCATCAATGGCACCTGTGCAGGAAAATATTCACACAATCGTTGTGAATTACGATTGTGTGAATAACAACTTATGAGTCACTGGGTGGTGTATAGCCTTCGATGTGGACCTCTTTCCCTTCAAACAGAAAATTAACCATTTCTGTTTCAAGAAGCTGACGATGCTGTGGATCCATCATATTCAGTTTTTTTTCATTAATGAGCATGGTCTGTTTATGCTGCCACTCTGCCCAGGCTTGTTTAGAGATGTTGTCAAAAATTTTTTTCCCTAATTCGCCGGGATAAAGTTGAAAATCCAGCCCTTCGGCTTCTTTCTTCAAACGTGCACAAAAAACAGTGCGGCCCATAAGGATATCCTCATTGTTTGGAGTTAAAAACTACTGCTGTTATACCAGAGAGTCCGATTTCCTGCCACTTCAGCAGCCCTCAAGGTGACGCGTCAGGAATTTTTTTATCGGGGTGGGCAGGCCAAGATTGAACACTTCACTTTTTTCGACCCACTGCTGTTGAGGTTCCGTGACGCCCAAACGGTCGATCATCCAAACATTGGCATCCAGTTTATAGTGAGTAAATGTGTGTTTGAACGTGCCTTTCAGTTGTTTATGTTCACCTAACTGTTCGGGTTGCAGATGAATTTGTGGCAGACACCAGAGTGCACCCCAGATTCCATCACTTGCCCGTTTTTCCAGCAAAATCTTATTGTCTGATTCCACCCACAGAAATTGCCCGGCTTTCGTCGGGACGGTCTTTTTCGGTTTGGGAGTCGGTAACTCTTGAACTCTGTTGTATTTGAAAGCCAGACATTTTTCCTGGAAGCAACAAAGTTCGCAAGCGGGATTCTTTGGTTTGCAAATCGTGGCCCCGATATCGAGTAACCCCTGAGCAAAAGCACGGTTATCGGTCTCCGGGGTGAATGTTTCGGCCAGTTGCCAGAGCTGCTTATCAACCGCTGACGTTCCCGGAACACCGTCGAGGGCGAAAAAACGACAAAACAGCCGTTTGACATTACCATCAACAATCGGTCCGTAGCGGTTATAAGCGAAAGAGCGAATTGCACCGGCGGTATAACGGCCGACACCGGGAATATCCAGCAGCGCTGCGAGTGAATCCGGAAATTGCCCCTGATGATGTGCCATGATGTATTGCGCTGCTTTGCGCAGATTTCTGGCCCGTGAATAGTAGCCCAAACCTTGCCAGTGCTGCATGACTTCATCTTCAGTGGCTTGAGCCAAACTTTCAACGGTCGGGAAACTCGCCATCCAACGTTCAAAATAAGGAATTACGGTCACCACCTGAGTCTGTTGTAGCATCACTTCAGAAACCAGAACTCGGTACGGTGTCGGATTGCGTTGCCACGGCAGCTCATGACGCCCATGAGATCGTTGCCAATCGATCAAGTGTCGCTGAAATTGTGGCGGAGATATTGGATATTGCATTTGCATTGCTGACTTTACTTTTGAATGAATGATTTTTATCAATGACCGTTTAATCAGTGGCGAGAGCCACGATTGTATTCATCTTGTGCAATGATTGATCAGACCCCGATGAAACAACGCTGATTGCAGCACATAAAAGTTGCGTTGTAAAACACATAAATCATACAGGATTCAATATAATTTTCAGTTCAGGACTTGAACAGACACGCATTCTTTGGATAATCACACCTCCTTGTATCCGGGAGTGAGAAAACAGGCGAGAACCATGAGTGAAGTAACAACCAACGAATATACCGATGATGGTAAAGTCATGCGTAAAATTCGCAGTTTTGTTCGCCGTGAAGGGCGTCTGACCAAAGGTCAGGAAGCTGCAATGAATGAATGCTGGCCACAGATGGGAATTGATTTCCAATCACAAAAATTAGTTTGGCAGTCGGTGTTTGGCAATGACAATCCAGTGGTTCTGGAAATCGGATTCGGCATGGGAACATCGCTGGTTGAAATGGCTAAGAATGCACCGAATCAAAACTTTATCGGGATTGAAGTCCATAGTCCCGGCGTCGGTGCTTGTCTGGCTTCTGCACGGGAGGCCGGTGTGACCAACCTTCGGGTGATGTGTCACGATGCAGTTGAAGTCTTCGAACATATGATTCCCGATCACAGCCTGCACCGACTCCAGTTATTCTTCCCTGACCCGTGGCATAAAAAGCGTCACCATAAACGTCGGATCGTGCAACCCGAATTTGCAGCGATGGTGCGTCAGAAGTTAATCATCGGAGAAGGCATTTTTCATATGGCAACGGACTGGGAAAACTACGCCGAACATATGATTGACGTCATGAATCAGGCTCCCGGTTATGAGAATGTTGCGACCGATGGTGATTTTATTCCCCGGCCGGACGAGCGTCCGCTGACGAAATTTGAGCAGCGTGGGCAGCGTTTGGGGCACGGGGTTTGGGATATCCAATTTCGTTGTGTTGAATAGTGCTATATCGAATCGTGCTGTGGTCGAATAGCAGCGTCTGCAATCACTCATCGCCTGCGATAACAGGCCAATCAGTAAAGTAGCCCAAATGAAACTGACAAACGAGATACTGATCGAAATATTAGATGAAGTACGTCCGTTGATCGGACGCGGCAAAGTAGCAGATTACATTCCGGCACTTGCGCAAGTTCAGGCGGACAAACTGGGGATTGCGGTGTTGACCAATGAGGGCGAACTGTTTCAGGCCGGAGATGCGGAAGAAGGCTTTTCTATTCAATCGATCTCCAAAGTGCTCAACCTCACCCTGTCGATGGGGATCTATACCCCGGATGAGATCTGGTCAAGAGTGAGAAAAGAGCCGTCAGGGCAAGCGTTCAACTCGATGATCCAGTTGGAAGTTGAACATGGTATTCCGCGTAATCCATTTATTAACGCCGGTGCGATTGTGGTTGCAGATATGTTGCAGACCCGTCTTTCTGCGCCTCGTCAACGGCTGCTGGAATTTGTCTGGGCCTTGAGTGGTGATCAGAAAATCGTGTATGACAAAGTCGTGGCCCGCTCAGAGATGAAACACAGCGACCGGAATGCAGCTATTGCGTACTTGATGCGCTCATTCGGTAACTTTGAAAATCATGTGCTGCCGGTACTGGAAAACTATTTCCACGGCTGTGCCTTGAAAATGAGTTGTGTCCAGTTGGCGAAAACCTTCAGTTATCTGGCGAATCAGGGGGTTTCCGTGCTGAATCACAAATCGGTGATCACCACAGTTCAGAGCAAACAGATCAACGCGTTACTGGCAACTTGTGGCTTGTATGACGAAGCAGGAGAATTTGCCTATCGGGTCGGGATGCCGGGCAAATCCGGGGTCGGTGGTGGCATCGTCGCAATCGTGCCCGGAGAGATGACCATTGCCGTTTGGTCACCTGAACTCAACAACTCCGGGAACTCATTAGCCGGCAGCAAGGCGTTGGAGTTACTTTCCGAGCGTATCGGGCGCTCCATTTTTTAAGGGATGATATTTTCAGGCGCAAGATTTGACTTGTAAACGCTCGCTTGATGACAGACGTGCTGATGACGGGAATATCCTTATTCCTCATCAGCCATAAATTCTGCCAGTAAATCATTCAGAAACAGCTTGCCCCGTTCAGTGACTTGCCAGTGCAGATCGGTTTCATCGAGAAATCCTTGCTGTTTAGCCCGGTCGATTGTCGGTTGAACCGTTGTGAGCGGTAAGCCGGTCGTATCCACAAAGTCCTGTTTCGGGCAGGGCTCGAGTAAGCGGAAGCGATTCATAAAAAATTCAAAAGGCCGGTCTTTGGCCGACACCTCGGTTTCATGATCCAAATAAGGTTTGAGTAAATTCAAATACCCCTTAGGATGTTTTACTTTGGTGGTACGAATGATGCTGCCATTCGCGCAACTGATTTTACCGTGTGCCCCGCAACCAATCCCGAGATAGTCTCCGAAGCGCCAATAGTTGAGATTGTGCTGACACTGGAATCCCGGTTTTGCATACCCGGAAATCTCATATTGAATATAACCGGCTTGGGTGAGTTTCTGATGTCCCTGCTCAAAAATATCCCACAACAGATCATCATCCGGCAGACGCGGTGGTTGGGAATAAAACAGCGTATTCGGTTCTATCGTCAGCTGATACCAAGACAAATGCGGTGGATCTAAATCGATCGCTTGATCTAAATCTGCCATTGCTTGTGACAGCGTCTGTCCCGGCAGGCCATGCATTAAGTCCAGATTAAAGCTGTTTAAGCCAATTTGATGCGCCAGATGTGCCGCCCGGACCGCTTCAGCCGAACCATGTATTCTGCCGAGCTTAGTGAGTTTTTCGTTATCAAAACTCTGGATACCAATGGAGATTCGAGTGACGCCCGCCTGCCGGTACTGGACAAACCGTTCGGCTTCGATAGTGCCCGGATTGGCTTCCATCGTGATTTCAATATCCTGTTGAAAGGCTAATCTCGCCTGAACACCATCGAGTAGTCTTTTGATTGCTGCGGGGCTGATCAGGCTGGGGGTGCCGCCTCCGATAAAAATCGAGTGCAGCTTCCGTGGCTGTCCTTGACCTAATGCGTCATGGGAGTATGCGTCATGGTTTGACGGTGTGCTGAGCTGATAGCGTTGAAGATCCTGATCAAGGTCTTCCAGCAGAGCGTCAATATAAGCCTGTTCAGGAATACCGGACTTCAGCGCATGAGAGTTGAAGTCACAATAAGGACACTTCTGCACACACCAAGGAATATGGATATACAGACTCAGCTTCGGTGGTTTCAGCATGGTTGCTGCTCATTCGATTCTTGCACCGATTGTTGCATCAACTGTTGCATTAACAGATGAAGCGCCTGAGCGCGATGAGACAGCTGTTTTTTCCGCGATGGTGCCAGTGCTGCTGACGCACATTGCTCCGTGGGAACCCAGAATACCGGATCATAGCCAAACCCGTTGTTGCCATCAGGCTGATGCAGAATTGAGCCTTCCCAGACACCGTGACAAACCAGTGGGGTCGGATCAGCGGCATGTTTCATGAAAACCAACACGCAGTGAAAGCGAGCGCTGCGTTGTTGGTCAGGGATCTCTGCCATTGCGGTCAGCAACTTTTCGATATTTTGCTGATCGGTGGCATCATCACCCGCATAGCGTGCTGAGTAGATGCCCGGTGCACCGTCGAGCGCATCAACTTCAAGGCCGGAGTCATCGGCAATCGCGGGTAATCCGGTTTCTGCGGCTGCATGGCGCGCTTTAATAATGGCATTTTCGATAAACGTGGTTCCGGTCTCTGCAACCTCGGAGACATTGAGATCCGTCTGCGCGAGGACTTCAAAACCGAAATCGGCCAACAGGTCAGACATTTCCCGGACTTTGCCCGGATTTCCGGTTGCTAAAACAATTTTCTGCATGATTGAGGCGCTTTCTGAGATAGGCGAATTGGGGGCATAGTGTACCTTGCCTCATTCATTTCCATCAATGGGTGGATGACATCCGTGTCAAAGAAAGAGAGTTGTCTGCTTGTCTTAAATCGGGCTGTCTCAAAGCAGCGGATAGTTATCTGACATCAGAGCCGCAGTGCTTGTGACATGACTCTCATTTCCTTCAGGCAATTTTTTGCTCGCCGGGCAACTTTTTGCTCGCCTTTGGGCAACAAGTTGCCTGTAATAATCGATCACATAATATAATGAGTTGATTTAGTTACAGAGGTGCAATTGGCACAACTGTTGCTGCTTTTATCTTATTGAATAAAAAGGTTGATCCGATTTGGAACAGAGATCAATAAGTTGAAAATCAAACCAATAATTAAGCATTTTGTTGCTTATTTGCGGTGGGATAATTCTCAATAAGACAAAAGGCAATTCAAATGACAACGTTAGGTTTTCGCTTCACGATTGATGGTGTGCATGATGAGACGCTGGTGGTTCGTGAATATCAGGGAGAAGAGTCAGTATCGGACTCGATCAGCGGATCAAGAGAACGCGTTTACGGCTTTCGCTATCAAATTGAACTGGCCAGCCGGAATGCCGATCTGGCCGCCAAACAGATTGTCGATAAAACCGCACTGCTGGAAGTGATTCAAAATGGTGAAGTGACCCAGCAAGTCCACGGTATTGTGCGCCATTTCAGTAAAGGGGATACCGGACACTCTCATTCCTTTTATTCCGTCACTTTGGTTCCGGCATTGGAACGTCTCTCTCTACGCCGCAATAGTCGGATTTTTCAAGAAAAAAACATTCTCGATATTTTTAAGATCCTGTTTCAGGAGATGAACATCACTGACTATGTTTTTTCGGTCAAACGTGAGTGTGCACCGCGCGAGTTTTGTGTGCAGTACCGGGAATCGGATCTCGGCTTCTTCCATCGTTTGGCGGCGGAAGAAGGCCTGATGTACACCTTCACCCATGAAAAGGGCAAACATACATTGGTTGTCACGGATAATAGTGAAGGATTTACGCAATTAGGATCTCCGGTACCTTACAACGCCCTTTCCGGTGGTCACATGACGACACCTTATGTTTCGACCATGACGGAGCATTATCAGTCGGAAGTGAGCTCGATTGTGATGCAAGACTACAGCTTCAAAAAGCCGGATTATAACTTTGCACAATCGCTGGATGGCACAGATCTTAGTTATCAGTTACCTGACTATGAACATTTCGATCATCCGGGGCGCTTCAAAGACGATGCCAATGGTAAAGCCTTCAGCCAGATCCGACTGGAATATCTACGACGTACTGCGCATACCGCCAGCGGTAAAAGTAATGATGCCCGGGTGCAAGGTGGGGTGCGTTTTGAGCTCGAAGAACACATTGATGCAGCGATGAACCGCGAATGGCTGGCGGTCTCTGTCAGTCATCAAGGGACTCAGCCGCAGGCATTGGAAGAAGCCGGTGGTCATGGTGCAACGACTTACGCCAACCAGTTTACCGTGATCCCGAAAGAGACGCTTTGGCGAGCGACGCCCCAGCCGAAACCGCAAGTAGATGGTCCTTGTATTGCTACCGTTGTCGGTCCGAAAGGGGAAGAGATTTACTGTGATGAGCATGGCCGGGTCAAATTGCATTTCCCGTGGGATCGCTATGATCAATCCGACGAAAAAAGTTCTTGCTGGGTACGGGTCGCGCAGGGCTGGGCCGGCGCTCAGTACGGCTTTATGGCCATTCCCCGTATTGGTCATGAAGTGATCGTCTCGTTTCTTAACGGTGATCCGGATCAGCCGATTATCACCGGACGGACTTACCATGCTACCAACGTAACGCCTTATATTTTGCCCAACCATAAAACTCGCACCGTTCTGAAAACCCAGACCCACCAGGGCGAAGGCTCGAACGAAATTCGGTTTGAAGATCAGTCGGGTGTCGAGCAGATCTATATTCATGCCCAGAAAGATCAGGATATCGTCATCAATAATATCCATCGTGAATCGGTCGGGTTAGACAGCCACCGCCGGGTCGGACGTCATCTGTATCAGATGATTACTGAAAATGTTCATCGTCTGGTCGGCAAGAATGTCAATGAAGAGTTCGGACAGGATCTCCACCAGAAAGTCGGCCGGAATGTCGTTCAGCGCATTATCGGCAAACTCAGTCAGTTTATTTCCGGTGGCATTATCCAAAAAATTGAAGGGGCCTGGGTGGCTGATATTACTGCATCGGAAGAGAAGAAAATTGGTGCCAATCAACGGGTTGAGGTTAATAACGAAAGTTATCTCAAGGCGAAAAAAGTAATTCTCGATGCCGGGGATTCTCTGACGATTCACGGCCCGGGTGGGTTTGTCAAAATCGATAAGGGCGGTGTCACGATTTCCGGTACGAAAGTTAAAATCAACGAAGGTGGTTCACCGGATAAAGGCACCGCACCAACGATGGTGAAACCGGATGAGACCAATAAACCACAAGAGCCGGAAGCACCGGATCGGAGGGGATAACCATGCCTGCAGCAGCAAGACTCGGCGACAACGGCTCAGGTCATGGCTGTTTTCCGGCGACGCCGATCATTGCCGGTAGCGGCGATGTCTCGATCAACGGTAAACCCGCAGCCCGTAAAGGCGATGCGATCTTACTGCACGCCTGCCCGTGTCCGCAGGTTCCTCACGGGATCCACGGTCGCAGTATCTCTGCCGGGTCTGCCAATGTTTCGATTAACGGCAAACCGGCAGCCCGGGTCGGTGATGCCATCGACTGCGGCGGCTCGGTCGCGGCAGGCTCCGGGAATGTATTTATCGGCGACACGCCGTACAAATCCCCGACGCATGATTGTGGTGAAGGTGCCGCGCTGAAACAGTCGCCTTTCCTGCGTATCCAGCCACTTGCCGAAGCCCCGCCTTTTGACTGGGCAAGCCTGCCGTTTGTGGAAGAGATTTATGAGCGTTCGGCGAAAGGGCAAGAGAAGGCGGTAGAGTCGAAGGGAGAACAGACGGCGAGTAAGGGGATACTTTCTGGAACTCGAACCAAGATCCCTAAAAAAGCGGATGAAGCAACTCGTCGCTCCCTTATCAGAGAAAATGAAGCTGTGGATGCACTTGTTGCTCATGGATTAGATGTCCAGCAGAACCCGGTTATAAAAGGAACGAAAAGAAATCCTGACTTGTTGATTGTGAAAGGTAAGATTGAAGATACTCATTTCGATAATGTTGTTACAGATGTGTTTTCTCCCGGGAAAAATACGTCTGCAAGAAATATTCGAAGTACGATTAATGAGAAAGTTAATATAAAAAAACAAGCCGAGACAATTGTGTTAAATATGGATGACAGTCAACGCAAAGTTGCAGAAATTGTTGATGCGATTAAAGCTGAGCCTGTTACTAATTTGAAAAATGTTATTGTTACTCAAAATGGTAAGGTAACCCTTCTTCCTCTAATTAAAGGTTAGCGTAGATGTCTGTAGATTATGAATTGTATTTGAGTGTTGATATGACCGAATCCATGTTAAATGATTTTGGGTTTGTTGAAACTCAACCGGAAGAAAATGGTGTTATTCAAGGATATGCTTTTGACGGTAAGCTGTTATTTATTATGTCAAAAAGTCATTTGGACGATAGTTTTATCCGGGATGAAGTCGGTTTTCTACCTGTCGTCAAGATCATACTGTCACCGGATCTGGAACAGTACGATGAAAGTATGATGTCCATAATCAGGATACTTAACGGCTGTGTTGAATTGAATGATTCAGTTAAGTTTTACCAGAACAATGAAGTTTTATTACTAGAAAAGAAAGATGAGAAAACAGTGCTATATAACGGGGAATATGATTGGTGGGAAGATCATCAGGCAATGCTAACGTTTCATTATACAGAACAATAGAAGCTGATAAGAAAATATAACGCAGTTCACTCAGGCTAGGAAAAATAAAAAATGAAATCCTTATTCGACATTTTAACGATGTCAGAAGGAAATACGTCAGAAAGAAAAACATGCTACTTACTGTTTGATCGCATTCAGTTTCCGCAAGCGACTGAATTCTGGAACACCATGAAGAGACGCGAAGATGTCGCATGGTGTGAACTGTTGCGTGGCAGTGAGCTTCAGTATCTGACCGATGTCTCGCCATTACTGATCGATATTCGCGATGGTAATCCGGGAGAAACACTCTATTACTGGCTGGCAGAAAATGAACCCCGGGCGGAACAGTTCGGGTTTGTCGGCCTGTTTGACGGGGATTTTTCTGCTTTGCGGGCGCACTGGCATCCGTGGGTTTGCTGTCTTTATCCGGATCTGACGCAAGTGATGCTGCGTTTTTATGATCCGGCAGTATTACCTCAGTGGTGGCGTATTTTAACCCCGGCACAACAATATAGCTTTCAGGGGAAACATCAGGGGATTTATCTGCCGGTCCGAGATGAACAGCAGCTTAAACTGCGTGCATTTGATCTGTCGTCAGCATCTGCTCCGGTCGATCTCCAGACTGAGATTCAATTGCCTCTCCAACTGACACAGGCGCAATTTGACCAGTTTTTCTATCCGGAACAGCTTCATTCGCTGGTTGAAACCTTATACCGGAAATTATTACCCCAGTATGGTGAATCTTTATCTCTGGCACAGGTAGAAAGTCGTTTTCATGAGGGCATGGCGCTGGCAACCGAGAAATATGCCGGTGCAACTGAACTGGATAAAGAGACCTACGCCCTGTATCGCTTTTATTTAGGCGATCGATTTGATGAACATCCCGAGTTCCAGCGTTTGCTGCATTTTTATCCGCTCCGTCAGGCGATTGGCGAGCTGTATCATCAGTATCAGGGACGTGAGGATGAACTTGCTGCATACCGTTCTCAGGGATGGCTGGTAGCGTCTGATGCTGCGGACAATTCTGCTTTGGCAACACCGGCACCAGAGAACGTGGTTATGGAGAGTGAGAAATGACAGACACTGAACAGTGGTGGGAAGATGTCCCGCTGGAAAACTGGCAAACCACACTGGAAGAACCGGGATGGTTTGTGGTCGCTGAAGCTGCGATTCATCCGGAAATTCGTGAACTGGCAGAACAGATGCCGGAGTTTGAGACTCGCTTGTATTGGGACGATATGGGTGATATCCATGCCTCGATTTCTCCCTATATCATGCCACTGCAATCGTGGGCATGGTTCGAAGAACAAATCGCGATTCAACCTCACTGGGGCATTGCGATCCAACTGGATCCCAGTTTTCATTCACTGCCGCTCAGCCGCCAGAGCGATTTAGTTATGCGGTATTTCCGGGCATGGACGCTGGTCGAAACCCCGACGCAGGAACAGTTTCTGCTGCGTCTTTCAGACTGGGATGTGCTGGGTGTGCTCTGGCAGTCCAGCGATGCTGTCTATCAGCAACATATTCAGGGGCCGTTACGACAGATTGCTTACTGGGAACCGGATCAGCCGGAGGCGAAGGTTCTCAGATTTCAGGCGCCGATCCTGGAAGAAACCACACTCCCGTTACCGACGCCGCTGACTCAAGCACAGTATCAGGCACTCAGTATTTGGGCTAGCCGACAGATCTACCGTCAGTATCAGGATCATTTACAAGTCCATCACAGCGAAACGCAAAGCTGGGAACAGGCACAGTTCGATCAATATCTCTATCAGCATATCACTCAGGCCAATCAACTGGGGTTTACCCAACCGAATGATGTGGTTCGGTATCTGAGCCTGACCGTGGTTTTCGGCGAGCAGTTTACAACGCAGCCGTGGGCTGAACAGATTTTAAAATCACCGGATTATCAGGGCACGCAAAGCCGGATGGATCGATTATTTGAACGCGGATTAGATGAATTGGATAAGGAGTCAGAACAATCATGAGCGAGAATAAAAAAGCCGACTTGCTCTCCAGTGCAGAGGCCGCTACCCAGAACTTCTCGACCGATAATGTCCTCGATGGCGGCTGCGTTGAATGTGGTTGTGAAGTGTTTATCCGCTATCACTATGACGATGATAAGCCGGTACCGGAAGCCGACTTTGTCCTGACAAACAGTAAAAAAGAAATTTCGGGCAAAACTGATAAACAAGGCATGTGTAAAATCGAGAACATGGATTGTGGCGGGTTTGAGCTTCTGCTGGGCGAAGGTAGTGATGAATTTGAGCCGCAAGATGTGGCAGAAAACAATCCTGTAATTCAGGCCAATCCTGAATATGCTGCCAAGGCCGGTGAGTATTTTGCCCTTTATACCCTGCTGAGTCGGGAGGGATATCTCACTTACGATGAATCCGGTAGCTCTGACAGCTTTGTTGATGTTGACCGTAAATTATTCACTTGGGTAGACAGTGATTATGAGGAAGCTTACGACCGCTTCTGGGAGCTGGATAAAGAGATTAATCACGGGCCTAAAGAACTGAGACAGGCGGTTAATAAAATCCACCATAGTCTGGCCGGAGAAATGGCCGGCATGGCGCAGGACAATACGGCCATTTTGCTGTTTTGTGAAATCGCGCTCGGGTTTGTGCCGGTGGTTGGGCAGGCAATGGACTTGTATGACTTAGGCTGCTGGGGATGGGATACCTGTACCAAGAATGATTTAGATTTTTGGCACTGGGCAACCGGTGCTTTGGTGGTGATTGGTTTTGTGCCGGGGCTGGGGGATGCGACCAAGAAAACCGGCAAAACTATCATTGATGCACTGAAAAAATCGGATTCACGAGTCATTCAACAGGCGATGAAAATGCTGCGCAGCTTGTCGAACGGCAATCTGGTTAAGTATCTGAAAAAGTTCGGGGGCTTACTGTCTGAGTATGCCAATAAAGCTAAAAAATTACTCAATGACATTATTGACGGGCTGACCAAGGCGATTAAGAACAGTAAAAGCTGGGCGGTCAAACTACTGAGTAATTCGTTTGAAATGCTGGTCGATGCGATGAAGTCGCTGGAAAAGAAAATCGACGAGATGGTCGGTAAAATTACTGCCAAGGTCGATGAGTTTATCGGCAAAGTAGTGACCCGCAAAACTGGTACACCGCATCACAAAGGGGCGAACAAAGTCGATAATATCAATGCTGAGCAAGCTTCAATTCATGGTGATAAACCGGATGGCACTCATGGGAAGGATCCGACTGAATTAGAAAAGCAGAAAAAAAACGGTGGTTGCGGAAAAGAAGGCGAACCGATAGATCTATACACTGGGAAGGTGTTTGAAGAGAGGCAAGATTTTGTATTAGCTGGGATTCTGCCTTTAGCGCACCAACGTTACTATCACTCGGCTGGTTTGAAAGAAACCGGGTTGATGGGCAGTTTGTGGCGCAGCAGTTGGGATATTTCGCTGACCATCGAGGGGATGTTAGCTACCTTTACCGACACCGACTATACCCAAGGTATATTCGCGCTTCCCGAGCCGGATGAAGCAACCACTTCTTTACTCAAACCCCAGTGGCGATTATGTCGGGGAGAGCAGGCGGAATTACTTCTCCGGCATAAAGATGGGCTGACATACCATTTTGGCCATGCGATTGGCACAATCTTGCGTTTGTCGCAAATGTCTGATGCTTACGGCAATACCATTCGGTTTGCTTATGAGCGTCGCACGCTCAAATGGGTCATCCTCAGTGATGAACGGCTGATTGAGGTCAAAACCGAGCGTAACCGTATGACGCAACTGACCCTGTGCAAAGCTGACAGAACACCGCTGCGGGAGCTAGCCCGCTATGACTACGACAAATCCGGCAGGCTACTTTCGGTGCGGGGAGAATCTGGTCGTAATTTCGATTATCAGTACAGTAAAGAGGGTTACCTGACCCGCTGGCAGGATTTGGCCCACACGTGGGTTGAACACGATTATGATGAACAAGGCCGGGCGATTGCTAGCCGTTGTGCTGACGGGTTGTGGACTGACCAAATCCGCTATGACGATGACAACCATGTTCATTACTACAAGAGTGCTTTCGGTGGGATCAAAGCCTATCATCTGGATGAGCGTAACCGTCCCTATGCGATTGTTGATGCTGCCGGTAACCGGATCGAGCAGCAGTGGCAGGACGACTTACTGATTGGCGAAACCAATGCATTGGGGGAGACGACAGCCTACAGCTATGATGCATGGGGCAATATCACCGCAGTGACTTTGCCGGATGGTACCGTACACAGCTATGGTTACAACGAGCAGGGCTGGCTGACAAGCTACACTGACCCGTTGGGTGCCAGTTGGTTGTATGAACACAATTCTCAGGGTGATGTGATTCAAGTCACCGATCCGGAAGGCCGGATATGGCAAATGACCTACACTGAACGTGGCTTGCAGGATTCGGTCTCTGGGCCGGACGGTAGCGTCACCCGCTATCACTACAATGAACGTGGTCTGTTGACCCGGCTGGAGCCTGCCACAGGGTATGGCATGACTTTCCACTATGACCGGTTTGACCGTTTAGTGAAACGGGTCAGTGATAAACGCGATTCGCAGGGCAATCTCACCCGCCGCTGGCATTATCATCAGTCTAATCCGTTTCCTGAAAAAGTCACCTACGAAGACGGCAGTGAAGCGCACTTCAGTTACGATATTGAAGGGAATCTCACCGCGGTCACCGATGCCCTCGGTCAGACCCAGCACTTTACTTATGGTGCTTTCGATAAACTCAAAACTGTCACCGACCCGTTGGGGGCAACGACCCGCTATCACTACAATGCTGAAGCCGAATTTGCCGGGGTGACGAACAGCCACGGCCAGCAGTGGCTGTACGGTTTCGACAAGCTGGGACGGATTGAAAGCGAACGTCATTACGACGGGCGCACTGAGAATTATGACTATGATGCTGTTGGCCGATTAGTGCAGCGCAGCAAACCGGATGGTCACACTTTCCGCTATCAGTACGATGTATGCGGCCGACTGCTCCAGAGCGAAAGCTTCGATAATCAGGACCATCCGACCGGCAAAAGCTGGTATGAATATGATGCCGCTTCGCGGTTAACCTACGCAGAAAACGGTGATGCGTGGATTGCACTGGCCTACAGCCCGTCCGGGCAACTAGTCAGTGAAAATATCAACGGCACCGAACTGACCCACCAGTACGATGCCGCCGGACGACGGATTCAATCAGCAGGAACGGAGAGTGAGCGCAGTTATCAATGGCAACAGCAACAGTTGTCCGCCCTTGCTGTCGGCTGTCATAATCCGCTGACTTTTGCCTATCATCCGGGCGGAGAAGAAAAGCAGCGCAGCAACGGCAGCGGCTTTGACTTGCGCCATGAGTGGAGTGCGACGGGCTTATTGACCGGGCAGCAACTCGGCAATCAATCGCTACGTCAGTACCGCTACGATGTACTGGACCGGCTGACCGGGATTGAAGACAGTCATCGCGGCAGTGCCGAATTTACCCTCAACCCCAATAGTCAGATTACTGCGGTGCGGCAGCGCAAATCGTGGGAGACCAAAGCGGGATTTGTCCATCTGTTCGGTTATGACAGCGAGCTGAATCTCAATGAAGAAGGTTTCGGCAGTGAATACGGTGACAATGTGGTGTCGCTGGCCGACGAGCGGATAAAACGCCAGAAGCGCGACTATGATAAAGCCGGACGTGTGACTGAAGTCGGCCGTTTTAAATATCGTTACGACGAATGTGGCCGGGTCATCGAGAAAAGCGAAAGCAAAGACGGCTTCCGCCCACAAACCAGTAAATTTATCTGGAATGACGAAGACCGTCTGACTCATATCGAGCTACCGGACGGGCGACGTTACCGCTATCGTTATGACCCGTTCGGACGACGGATTGCTAAAGAGTGTCTGCAAACTCAGCGGCAGACCCATTATCTGTGGGACGGCAGCACGTTGGTGCAGCAGAGCCAAATCACCGCCGATGGCACAGCACTGAGCAGCACCGAATATCTGTACGAGCCGGGCAGCCACCGCCCGATGGCGCAAGTCACCACTCGTCACGGCAGCAACCGAAGAGACCTGCACTATATCGTCACCGACCATGCCGGCACACCGCAAGAGTTGGTGAGCGAGGCCGGGGAAATCGAATGGCGTGGTGAACAGGCTCTGTGGGGTAAATACCAGCAGCAACAGTTTAACCTCAAGATTCAACGGGGTTATCTCGAAGACGCCGCCAACGAAGCCCTGACCTGCGATCTGCGTTATCAGGGGCAGATCGAAGATAAAGAAAGTGGGCTTTACTACAATTTCAATCGCTACTACGATGCAGACAGTGGGCAATATCTCAGCCCCGACCCGATCGGATTTGCGGGCGGACTCAGACCTCAGGGGTATGTGCATAACCCGATGGAGTGGGTGGATCCGCTGGGGTTGATGGCATTTGGTTCAGGTAAAGGAACACATACGGCTAATGCTACTCTTTTTGACAAAGAGGGGAATATTAAAGCAACGGGAACATGGCAAAGTGGAAATATGACCCCTGATGAGGCAGCTTTAGGTTTTCCAAAGAGTACTTTAGCCACACATACAGAAGCGAGAATTACAAAAGATTTAGGAGAAATTGCATCTCCAGGTGATCATCTCGTCATCGATGGTCAATATCCACCATGTAATCCATGTAAGGGTAAAATGAATGCATTCCAGAGAGATACTGGTGCTAGTGTTACTTATAATTGGAGTGAGGATGGTGAAAATAAAGTATGGAAAGCTGGTTGTAAGGGGAAAAAATAATGAATGAAATAATATTTTTGGCTTCTATCATCGAATGTTATACAGAGAATGATGTTTTAATTATAGGTGTGGGTGATGATGAATTTGACCCTGAGAATTATATTGTAGTTTCACGGTTTGATGATGGTGATGTTGATGATTCTATAGGTATTCAAACACATCTTTCAGAAATTGAAGTGTCAAATGCTATTATGAAAGTATGTCTTAGGAAAAACAAAGTTATATTTTTTATAAAAAAAAATAAGATCCAAAAAGTTCAGGCGTCGAAGATAGAAATCGATTTTACTGATGACTCTCAAATTGATGTTTATTTGTTGGAGAAATATATTCATGATATTTTCATTCATAGCTCAACAGTTGTTGATATTGACTTGAGCTAAATTTCATTTAAGTGACGGATATAAGAGAGACTGTTCATTATTCTGTGTCACCCCCATTTTTATAAATCCAGATATGGAGCATCCGCTCCATATCGCTAAACCTTAATCCTCCCCCGACAAACCCTTTCCGTCATCTCCCGTAATTTATCTACTTCACTTTGTAAATATGTCAGCTCTTCTGCGGTGATTTCGTAATGTTCGGAATAACGGGCATCGATGTAGGCGCGTTTGAGGCGCTGGAAGCTGCGGCGGTGGAATTTGTTTTCCATCGGGAACAGTTCGGCAAAGGCCGGGTCTTGCTGGGTGCACATCGAGCGCAGGCTTTCAAGATTATGGGTTTTGGGAAGATAGTTGGTACAGACTAACAGGGTACAGGCAAACAAGCGTTCCGTTACCTGATGGAGTTGAAATGCAGCATAGTTGAAGTATTTATTTTCAAGCATTGGTTTATATGCTGATTCATAAAATTGTGCTGCGCTACTAAACCAATGATTAAAATGTTTGGTTGCAATTGCCACTCGCTCGGCCTCACTTAAATTCCCCGGTGTGGGCAGTTCCCGCTTATCGGCGCTGAACAGTTCAATCCCCTGTTCACGAATATCTTTAAAGAAGTAGTGACCTTGCTGGAGCTGCTGATGGACTTCATTGAGTGTGTGGACGATTAAGCCGAGCGGGGCAGAGGTGACCCGACGCGCAATCTGCTCTTCGGCACTGTGCCACACCGCGTACTCTTCGACCAATGCTGAGCGGTTGACGATCACCAGAATATCGTAGTCGCTGATATAACCGTTGGGGCGATCACTGACCCATGTGCCTTTGGCATGGCTGCCGAACAGGATAATTTTAAGGATCCGAAACTCAGCCTTACTGCCATTTTTGTTGCGTAAGAAATCATCCAGCGTATCGCGTAATACGGTGGTGATGGTGTGAAGTTCTTGTTGCTTCCGCTCCGGGAGGTGATCGAGTGCTGTTTTCATCGCGGTTATCCTACTACGAGCCGGGGGCAAAACAAACCGTTACCGCGTTGAGCAGTGTTGTTTTTGTTGATGATTTGCGGTTTTGTCATGGTGATACCCGGCTGTGATTTGATGCTGGTATCGTGATCGATTTTGTTGGCAGCAGCGAGACTCGCAGGGTCACTTTGCGACACAATTCAGGAAAACTCATACTTTTCTAATGCTGTAGGGGATATATTGCGCTGACACAGCGCAGCAAACCGGATGGTCACACTTTCCGCTATCAGTACGATGTATGCGGCCGACTGCTCCAGAGCGAAAGCTTCGATAATCAGGACCATCCGACCGGCAAAAGCTGGTATGAATATGATGCCGCTTCGCGGTTAACCTACGCAGAAAACGGTGATGCGTGGATTGCACTGGCCTACAGCCCGTCCGGGCAACTAGTCAGTGAAAATATCAACGGCACCGAACTGACCCACCAGTACGATGCCGCCGGACGACGGATTCAATCAGCAGGAACGGAGAGTGAGCGCAGTTATCAATGGCAACAGCAACAGTTGTCCGCCCTTGCTGTCGGCTGTCATAATCCGCTGACTTTTGCCTATCATCCGGGCGGGGAAGAGAAGCAGCGTAGTAACGGCAGCGGCTTTGACTTGCGCCATGAGTGGAGTGCGACGGGATTATTGACCGGGCAGCAACTGGGCAATCAATCGCTACGTCAGTACCGCTACGATGTACTGGACCGGCTGACCGGGATTGAAGACAGTCATCGCGGCAGTGCTGAATTTACCCTTAACCCCAACAGTCAGATTACTGCGGTGCGGCAGCGTAAATCGTGGGAAACCAAAGCCGGATTCGTTCATCTGTTTGGGTATGACAGCGAGCTGAATCTCAATGAAGAAGGCTTTGGCAGTGAGTACGGTGACAATGTGGTGTCGCTGGCCGATGAACGGTTAAAACGCCAGAAACGCGACTATGATAAAGCCGGGCGTGTGACTGAAGTCGGCCGTTTTAAATATCGTTACGACGAATGTGGCCGGGTCATCGAGAAAACCGAATTGAAAGACGGCTTCCGCCCGCAAAGTACGACATTTATCTGGAATGACGAAGACCGCCTGACCCATATCGAGCTGTCGGACGGGCGACGTTACCGCTATCGTTATGACCCGTTCGGCAGACGGATTGCTAAAGAGTGTCTGCAAACCCAGCAGCAGACCCATTATCTGTGGGACGGCAGCACGCTGGTGCAGCAGAGCCAAATCACCGCCGACGGTACAGCACTGACCAGCACCGAATATCTGTACGAGCCGGGCAGCCACCGCCCGATGGCGCAGGTTACCACTCGTCACAGCAGCAACCGCCAAGACCTGCACTATATCGTCACCGACCATGCCGGGACGCCGCAAGAGCTTGTCACCGAAAGCGGCGATATCGAATGGCGCGGTGAACAAGCCGTGTGGGGCAAATACCAGCAGCAACAGTTTAACCTTAAAATTCAACGGGGTTATCTGGAAGATGCGGCCAACGAAGCGCTGAGCTGCGATCTGCGTTATCAGGGCCAGATCGAAGATAAAGAAAGCGGACTTTACTACAATCTCAATCGCTACTACGATGCGGACAGTGGGCAGTATCTCAGCCCCGACCCGATAGGATTTGCGGGTGGGTTAAGACCTCAGGGGTATGTGCATAACCCGATGGAGTGGGTGGATCCGCTGGGGTTAGACCTGAAAACGGTAGATTTTACTGGTTCGAATGATTTATTCCCTACGAGCGGGAACCAGAAAAATATTGTTAAGATAAGAATGCAGGGAGCTCGAGGGCGTGATTTTACTCAAGCTTATAAGGCAGCTGGAATTAACAGTTCAGATGCTAAGGGATATACATGGCACCATGTTGCCGATTTTGATCCCAATACAGGCGAAACAACTATGCAGTTAGTAAAAACAGAGGCTCATGTCGATTCGCTACCTCACCGTGGTTCTGTCAGTCAATTTGAAAAGCATTTTGGTGTTGAATACGGTTCACAAGAGGCTGTAAAAACTTCTCAAAGTAAAGGTTGGTTAGATGGTAAGCCACCTAAAGGGTGTTAACTGATATTAGGAATACATATTATGATGATCAATTGTTCCGTTCCTATAACATTTGAAGATATAGAAAAATTTGAATCAAAATTTAATATAGAGCTGCCAGTGTATTTTAAAAAATACTATGTTTCTTATAATGGCGGAGAACTTTCTGATAATAGAAAAATATTCTATGATGGAAATATGGAGCTAGAAATTAATCACTTTCTTCCAATGATAAGAGATGATGTTTATAAATCATTTACAGTGGAGTCTTTGTATGAAGTTTTATCCATAAATAAAAAAATATTACCAATTAACTTTATCCCTTTTGCTATTGATAGTGGTTCTTTCCCGTATTGTATTAATGTTGAGAATAATAATATTTATTTTTTCAATCTTGAAAAAAATAAATCTATAAAAATAGCTAGTGATTTAGATGATTTAATATCCAAATTATATACTGAGGACGAAATGTATTAATGATATTTGGATGTTGATGGCTCAGAGTAGCTTAATAAGCTATATATCCAATATATTGGATAGAGTCCTAAATAGCTGTTCCTAAATGTAGATCACTGGCAGATAAAAATTGAAGGGAACTCGGTAGCGTTTGTGCGATCTGATCTGTCGCCAAACACACAAAACATTATCGAGTTCCATGATTCTAACATTACCTGACCACACAGAGCGACGCGAATTATCAGCTGCCGGACGGACGGCGTTACCGCTACCGTTATGACCCGTTCGGGCGACGGGTTGCCAAAGAGTGCCTGCAAACTCAGCAGCAGACGCACTACCTGTGGGACGGCAGCACGTTGGTGCAGCAGAGCCAAATCACCGCCGACGGGACGGCACTGACTAGCACCGAATATCTGTACGAGCCGGGTAGCCACCGCCCGATGGCACAAGTGACCACTCGGCACGATAGTAATCGTAAAGACCTACACTATATCGTCACTGACCATGCCGGCACACCGCAAGAGTTGGTGAGTGAGGTCGGGGAAATCGAATGGCGCGGTGAACAGGCACTGTGGGGTAAATACCAGCAGCAACAGTTCAACCTCAAAATTCAACGGGGTTATCTCGAAGACGCCGCCAACGAAGCGCTCACTTGCGACCTGCGTTATCAGGGGCAGATCGAAGATCGGGAGTCCGGGCTTTACTACAATCTTAATCGCTACTACGATGCAGATAGTGGACAATATCTCAGCTCCGACCCAATAGGATTTGCTGGTGGGTTAAGGCCTCAGGGGTATGTGCATAACCCGATGGAATGGGTGGATCCGCTGGGGTTGGCGAAGACTGGGGGGCGATGCTCTCAGGAGCATACATCAAATCCGAAGAAGAAAGTAAATTCGGCTGAGGTTGGAGATACTGTTAGAACCCCCGATACTCACCCTGAGGATTTTGATAAAAGTAAGGGATTATATAAAAATAAAAACACTCAGGAAATATGGGAAAAAAGTCATACAAATCACAGTGATAAATCAGGTGAGTGGAAAGTTGGTTTGGGTAAAAATAAACAACCAACGAGAACAAAGAAAATAACGGTAGGTAGAAGTGATGGAAAAATCATTAAAATCGACGGTAAATAGTATTTCATTGGATTGTCTAAATTTTAATTCTTTTAGCTCATCAAATGGGTGGGTTGGATATTTTGAAAAGTCAGGTAATTTTTCTCTGGAAGTTGTCGAAGAATCTATAAAATTAATAGAACGCTTTTTGTCTCCTCATCGAGATAATTTGTTTGCAATATCAGCTTTGTCTTATGACGATGAAAGAGAAGATGATGAAAAAATTATTCAAGCATATGCCCCAATATATGATATGGCTAAAGCTCAAAAATTTTTACTTCCTATGAAAGAAGAGTTTGAAAAATATCTATATGGTGAAAGTGATCTAACAGTTTCGTGCTTGTGTTTACACTTCAGTGATCAAGATAAATTTCTGGATATTTGCCGATTGTTGATGACACACGGTGGCGTCCTTGGGAGTGTTTTTTTTCTGATAAATATGGAGTCAGGTTTTGCTATCTATCCTCATGAAGATCAAGGATTTGGTTTTATCGAGTTGGGTAGTAGTACTGTTTGCATTGATTTTTTAAAAAGTATAGAAAATAATGACAGGTTTAATGTTTATCATAGCCATTAAACTATTTCTATAAATACTGTTCATTATTCTGTATCACTTCTATTTATTCCACAAAATGCTCGGAAACCGTTGGCGGGCATTCTCGCCGGGATCAACATCCCGGTTTTTTTACTCACCCCTGCGCTTTAGAAATCGCGGGTTCTGTCTTAGACTTCTATCCTCCCCCGACAAACCCTTTCCGTCATCTCCCGTAATTTCTCCACTTCACTTTGTAAATAAACCAACTCTTCTGCACTAATTTCGTAATGCTCGGAATAGCGGGCATCGATGTAGGCGCGTTTGAGGCGCTGGAAGCTGCGGCGGTGGAATTTGTTTTCCATCGGGAACAGCTCGGCAAAGGCCGGGGCTTGCTGGGCGCACATCGAGCGCAGGCTTTCGAGATTATGGGTTTTGGGCAGGTAGTTGGTACAGACTAACAGGGTGCAGGCGAACAGACGTTCGGTGGCCTGATGAAGTTCAAAAGCCGCTTTTGTAAAGTCCTGACGGTCAATGCCATGGCCGAAATCGATCAAAAAAGACTGGGCACTTTTCATCCAGTGCTGAAAGTGCTTACTGGCAATTGCCACTCGCTCGGCCTCACTTAAATTTCCTGGTGTGGGCAGTTCCCGTTTATCAGCGCTGAACAGTTCGATGCCCTGTTCACGAATATCTTTAAAGAAGTAGTGACCTTGCTGGAGCTGCTGATGGACTTCATTAAGTGTGTGGACGATCAAGCCGAGAGGGGCAGAGGTGACCCGACGCGCAATCTGCTCTTCGGCACTGTGCCACACCGCGTACTCTTCGACCAATGCCGAGCGGTTGACGATCACCAGAATATCGTAGTCGCTGATATAACCGTTGGGCCGATCGCTGACCCATGTGCCTTTGGCATGACTACCGAACAGGATAATTTTGAGAATACGGAATTCTGCTTTGCTGCCATTTTTGTTGTGCAGAAAATCATCCAGCGTATCGCGTAACACGGTGGTAATGGTGTGAAGTTCTTGTTGCTTCCGCTCCGGGAGGTGATCGAGTGCTGTTTTCATCGCGGTTATCCTACTACGAGCCGGGGGCAAAACAAACCGTTACCGCGTCGTGCAGTGTTGTTTTTGTTGATGATTTTCGGTTTTGTCATGGTGATACCCTGCTGTGATTCAATGCTGGTATCGTGATCGATTTTGGTGGCGGTGGCGATATATGCAGGGTCACTTTGCGACACAATTCAGGAAAACTCATACTTTTTTAATGCTTTGGTGGGGGCTATCAATGCTTCTCTGTCACGAATGGCGTTAATACTAAAGTAGCCGAAAATGCATAAAAAATGGGTAGCATTGCGACACTGAAACCAACAACTAAACCTTCGGGATCAAAAGGAATATAACTCATTGATAAAATGATGCCGTATACGGTTGTCGATCCCGCACTGATCCAATTGACTTTTATAAATCTTAAGCATTTTTTGTCAATAGACTCATTTTTTCGGAGAAATAACGAACAAATTGCCGGAACAAATGTGCAAATTAAAGAAAAGGAATCATAAAATTGCTGCCAATCATGGTTCAATAAATAAGCAAAAACAACAATGCAACCCAGCCAATAAACAATGAATCCAATGCGACTCAATTCTCTTTCTCCCATATTATGAATTATCAGATAGTGACTTACTTTAACGTTGCCCTAAATGATGGACAAGTCCTGAATCGAATGAGGTTAAAAGAGGTATGAGCGCTCATAAAAACAGCTCGAATTTTTTAATATTTATCATCTGTCTCAAAATAAATAAAGTGCATGAGCAGATCCACGTCATTGGCTTGGAATAACTGGTAACGCTCGCCGACAATATCAGAGACCGCAGACTGCCAAAAACTTAGTGCGCCTGAATTTTCCAGCAGTACGCGAATTTGCCACTTACCGGGAAAAGCCCTGACGACTTGCGCGAGTGCTTGTCTACCGACCCCCCTGACCTTTAAATTTACGCAGGACAAAAACTGAGCCACATCATAGCGGGATGGATCACTCGGATAACGACGAATCAAAACAAACCCTGCCGGTTCTCCTTCATTGATGTCCGTGACTTGACGGTCATTGAACGGATAGGTAACCGCTTAAAAGCGCGAGGCTAAAAAGCGGTCACGGTTGTGTTTGTTGTTCGGACTTTTAGTTAATTCTGGTCCAGAACGTCATGTCTACCGACGTTTCATCGATCAGTTCCAAGTATTCAAGCGCCACGGGATGACTTAACCACTGCTGGCAATACGCCTCGGCCTTTTCTTGTGATGTTGCAAGCGCGACATCAGCATACATCCCATCTTTCCCCCGAACCAGAAAATGGAGCACGAGTTCATCTTGCCGGTGCAGAAATTCTTGTTCTACTTTGTGTGACAGTTCGACTAGTGTGGTTTCTGTTACCCCTTCTTTGAGTCTGAAGGTCGCAAATTCCATACCGCCAATGTTATCAATGTGATTGTTCTTTATCATGTTCGTGCCTTAGTGATGAATTGAATCATGAGTCTAAGGCTTTGCTACTGACACCATTGTGTCAGTCAATATGGATATTTTTCAATTCAGGCGAATCTTTCAATTCGATGTATGCCGACAAAGCAACAAAATCAGGCAGAGAAGGCTCATTGTCGCACCGCTCTAATTGAGCGATGCGGTCAATTCTAAAGTCGCGATAGTCGCCGCGCATGTCACACCAAGCGCCTAACGTCCATTTACCGCCCCAATAAAATAACCCTAACGGGAAGACGGTTCTCGACGTGATGACCTCTGAAAGTGAGTGATAGACGATATTGAGCCAGCGTTTTTCTGCGATGGCCACATGGATTTTCTCCCAGATTTGATACGCCTTTGTTTCTCGGTGATTGGCAGGAACCCTCACCACACGATCCTGACCTGTGGTCCGGATCAATTCACTGGGCCGCGCCGCCTCGATTTTTGATAGCAGAGACTGCGCTGAAGCCGCAAGATTCTTTCCTGTTAAAGATGCGATAAAACTGACGCCAGTGATCAGTGCTTCTAACTCCCCCGGTGATAATTGCAATGGCGGTAACTCAAATCCGGCTGATAATCGGTATCCGACTCCCGGCTCGCCATAAATCGGGATACCTGATAACGATAAGTCATCGATATAGCGATAAACGGTTCTTTCAGACACCAGTAACTTTTCTGCCAATTGTTTGGCTGTCATGGGCTGATGTTTACGGAGCATATTTGTCAGTTGAAAAAGTCGGTCTGATTTGCGCATACTCGGGCCTGTTTGTTGATGGTCTAACCGTTTTCACAGGCAGCCGCTCACTGCTGATCAACCAAAATCAAACGATCGGTATCAAAGCCCCGTTCTTTTGCCGTACGGATAAATTGCTCGATCACTTGCTGATCAACGGTCGGGGTGCGAGCCAGCAGCCACAGGTAATCGGTGTCCGGGCCGGAGATAAAGGCATAGCGATAGTCATCATCAAGCGCAAAGATCACGTAGGAGCCGTAAAACGGGCCAAAGAATGAGACTTTTAAATAGCCTTCGGAGTCACTATTAACAAAATACGCTTTCCCCCGCGCTTCTTCCCATTTTTTTTCAGTGGCTGAAAAACCACGGTTTAACACCGAAATGCCACCGTCATCTCTGGGAGTATACTCTGCGGTCACATGGGTGAGTCCGGCTTCAAACGAATGATCTAAACGGGCGATTTCGTACCATTTACCCAGATAATGCTGAACGTCGAAATTAGAAACCGGTTGAACTGTTTCCGGCATTCCGAGACATCCCGTTAATGTGAGCGTAACCAACATCAGCAGTAATTTTTTCATAACCGTCCCTTGTCGTTGAGTGCTTAAGTGTCGTTCGGCTTGAGTTGCCGGAATCGTGAATGATGTTGTGATCATAGCTGATTCACCGGGGTGTGCGAAGGATGATCGATATGAACGTTTTTTTCTGTCTTGTATGGTGTTTATATCGGTGGTTGGGCGAATAAGAAAAGCGGTACTGAGTACCGCTTTTGATGGGACAACACTGTATCCACCACTGTACTGCCATTACTGATCAAGCGTGACCGTCAGATTGTACTGGCCTGAGCCGTTGTAAGCATAAATCTGGAAGTAGTAGAAACTTGCATCAGCGGTATAGATGATCTGCTCTCTGGATTCCGGCTCTTCAGAAGCTGCGACTTGCTGCCAGTTATTACCATCCCAGCGGAATAGTTTCAGGTCGAAGTCTGTCCCGTCAGGGCCGACCAGTGTCGCGTTGATAGTGCCGCCTTCATAACGGAATGCTTGGTTGTTCGGCTCGGCAGTGTATCCACCTTGTGTAATGGTGTTGGTATACACTTTAGTTTGTGTTGAGGGGTCACCGTTGCCACCACCATTGCCATCGTCTCCTGAGATAGAAAATGATATGGTTTGAGCCGGTTGTGAGATATCACTGATGCTCAGGCCCGAATCATGACCATCCCACCATAATGAGTTGGTGCCTCTGGATGTCTGGTCATTGGGATAGATTGCAGAGAACTCACCATACTGACCATAAACATCATAGGCATCACCGCGGTTGCGCAGATACTCAGGATCACGGTTGCCATCCGCATGTTCCATCTGGATGTAAGGGTGCCATTCATCGGAGTTATTCCCTTGTGGATCAACGTGCCAGATGGCCAGCCCGCTACCCAGTTGTTCGGTATTTTGTCCGGTTTGATGAATCGCTTCCATAAAGAAGGATTCTGCCGGATTATTCGGGTTAGACCACTTGTAGGATGTATTGCTGCCGGATGTTGCAGAGATACGTCCAGTCGGTGCATTGGGGTTTACTGCCGGGTTAAGTTCAATGACGGTTTCCCATCCAGCCTTTTCACGCAGTGGGGCAACCGGTGGCACCGGGTGTAGCATTGAGCGGGGATTGGTACTGCCGTAACCCATGATGCCATACTGCCCAACAGAACCGTTTGAGCTGCCGTCGTAGTCATAGAGATCAGGCCATTCTGCAATCAGGTGTCCTGATTCATGGGCGAAGGTACCGATCGATAAGCTGCTGCCCATATCTGACATCTGTGCGGCATTGGTACAAACACCATCAGCACAGAATTGTGGGTTCACACCGCCCATGTGCGGCCACAGGCCTGTCGACCAAGCGCTGTTTGAATCTCCCGCGTAGAAAATATTGAGCCCTTTGATTCGGCCGTAGCGATCGGTGGTTAAGGTTGAGAAATCGAATCCTTGTTGGTATTCCAGCCACTCTAATGCTTCATGAATCAGCTCTTGTGCCCGGATGCCGAAGTCAAGATTAGGATCGGTATAATAAGATTTGTTATGTTTGGCAGTGTAGTACGAACTTACGGTATTGATATAATCCAGCTTCCCACCCGATACTGAACGGAAATAGCCGCGGATGGATTGGAAATTACCATATCCTTTATAATTTAAATCATTTAAGAAACTTTCAACGTCTGAACGGCTAATTTCTTGTCGGTCATCAGGGAAGTCAATTAATATTGTTAATCCCTGAACATCACCGGTAATATTGCTGGATGAATCGGCAGTTTGTACTAATGATGTTGCGATATGACTGACATCTTCCGGAATATGTAATAATTTATCGCGGTTTTCTTGTGCTATTTTGGCGCGCGCTTTAGCGGATAAGCCCGGCTGTTGTTCGGTCTGAGAAAGAACAGATGAATGAAGACTGTTTCTCAGATTCTGTTCGAGCTGCTCTTTTGCCTGAGTAACCAATTCTCCTTTAGAAACAAGCCTTGTACCATCATCTGACACCTTCGCGTAAGCCAGACCACCCAGTTGTTTATCATAAATTACCAGCTGACCGGATGGGGTTCTTTGTTCGGCATAATAGTCATTCCCTTCGAGAGTGAGAGTAATGACATCGCCATTGGGCTGAGTGTAATCATACTGATAGCCATGATAAGGAATTGCCGAAAAAGCAGGTTGGCAAATTAAGTACAAACTCATTAAACCAATGGTTTTTTTTAACTTCATAATAAATGCTCTTTTTTTGAAATAACGTTTCATTATTGTGGTATGCAAATTGTATCAAGGGGAGGGATTTTATCGAAGGGTTTTTATTTATTCGATTGATATATCCATAGAAATAATTTTCTTATTGGGAGAACTTAAAAAATACACTCCACTTTATTTATATAAGTATAAATATAGGTATGAGTTATTAATAATTAACGTGACGAAATAGCAAATAAATATCAAGTGGTAGGATGAGTGAATATAGAGGTTACCTATTTCTTGGTGACTTGTGATCCATTTGTGCCGGCGTGGCGAATTTATAGACTATGATTAGAGTCTGTACATGTGCTTCTATTTGTTGCCGAAGGCTGTGCTGAACGATGCAGAGATGCAGAATAGGAGCTCACCGATGAGTAAGGGAGTTTACGTATGTCGCCGGATGTTCAACTCACACAGATGAAAGATGCACAATCGCTGTTGCGCTTACATGACGTAACGGATGAAGATTTAGAGCTCATTCGCCAATTCGGGCAGATGATGATTCCGAAGCTGGGGGAATACGTCAAACACTTTTATATCTGGTTGGAAAAGCTCCCTGAATATGCTCAGTTTTTCGGTGATCCGGGGCAGTTACGCTATGTTCAGGATTCACAAATCCGTTACTGGACCGCATTTTTCAAAGCCAATATTGATGATAACTATGTTCAGGAGCGCCGGGATGTGGGGGAAGTTCATGCTCGCGTTGGCTTACCGCTGCCGATCTATTTTGCCGGCATGAATACCTCAATGCTGATTTTTACGCAAAAATTATACGATGATTCGATGGAGACCGATACATATAACGCCTATGTGACCGCATTTATGAAATTGCTCCATATGGATACCACGATCGTCGTTGAAACCTATTCCCGTTTGATTAATAAGCGCTTTTCCGAGCAGAGTAAGGCGCTGCTGGCAATGTCCACACCGGTCACCATGATTTGGCAGGATATCCTGATGCTGCCGTTGGTCGGGATTATCGATTCAAAGCGAGCCCAAGATATTATGGCCGCAGTTTTGAATAAGATTTCCGTCAACCGGGCCAAGATTTTCATTATGGATATTTCCGGGGTGGCGGTTGTGGATACCGCAGTTGCCAACCATTTTATTAAAATCACCAAAGCAACCAAATTGATGGGGTGTACCTGTTTAGTTTCCGGTGTTTCTCCTTCAATTGCTCAGACGATGGTTCAGCTAGGGATTAATGTCGGTGAGGTGCAAGCTAATGCAACGCTCAGAGATGCGCTTGAATACGCGTTTCAGATGATCGGCCTCAATGTGACATCGTTGAATCAGTTTTCGGAATAATTCAGGAGCGCAATGATGCGGGAATCGATTGCGATTAGTCGGCTCAAACATGCACTTGTTGCGTCTATTCAGGCGGATCTTTCGGCTGGTGTTCTTACTGATTTTTGCAATGAACTTTTGAGCCGGATTTCTGCAAATTATATCCAAGGTGTATTGATTGATATGTCTGACGTAAAAACGTTGGATCGACAAGATATTGAAGCGCTGATCCGGATATCCCTGAATGTTCAGGTAATGGGGCGGCAATGCATCTTTGTCGGTTTCAGGCCGGGAATTGTTATGGGCTTGATGAATTTGGGGGTTGATACGTCAGCATTATGCTGTGCTGCGGATTTGGATCAAGGGCTGATGTCGCTCCGGGAGCCAAAGGAGCGCAGCAATGGATGATCCGGTCTCGGTTAAGGCGTTGGGGAATATTTACTCTATTGGCTGTGAAGCAGATGTTATGACGGCTGTGATGGGGACATTTGCGTTTGCCCAGCAGCTCAATTTTTCTCCGACAGCGACGAGTGAAATTGCCACGATTGTTTCTGAGCTGGCAACCAATATTGTCAAGTATGCGGGCAGTGGTCGCATCGAACTGGCTGAAATGCTGCGCGAGTTCGAATTAAGATCTGAACACGGTATACGGGTGGTTGCCCGGGATTTAGGGCCGGGAATTCCTCACATTGAACAGGCGATGGCGGAGCATTTTTCAACCGGCGGCTCTTTAGGGATGGGATTACCGGGTGTGCAAAGAATGGTCGATCAATTTGAGATCCAATCGTTTACAGAAGCGTCAGACACAGCCAGACGCGGGACGATCGTGAGTGTCATCAAATGGGGGAGGGACGATGCCGTTTGAATGGTATTCTCGCTGCATCCCCTGTCTGGGGGAGTCTGAGTCCGGAGATGGTTTGTTGGTGCGGGAAAATGACGCCGGTTTGATGGTTGCGATTATTGATGTGTTAGGGCACGGACCGGAAGCAGCTCGTTTGGCTCGAGAGATGGAAGGCTATCTCGACGGTTATTTCACTACCCAGCTATCCGATCAACTCCCACAACTACTTAAGCAGATGCATGATTATTTTCGCGGTAGTTTGGGCGCAGCTGTGACATTGGTTTCTTTTGACATTCAGACGCGATGTTTTCAGGGCGTCGGTGTCGGTAATACGCTGATGAGAAAGTGTGGCGATGACTGGATCTCCTATTTCGCTCAGCCGGGAGTTGTCGGTGAGATGATCCCGACATTGAATGTGTTTCAAGGCTTATTTGGCAACAATGAACGTTTCTTATTGACTACTGACGGGATTAAGGAAAATTTGGATCTGCGACAGTGCCATTTTGTTCAGTATCGCCCGCTGCCGCAGTTTGCTTCATTTTTGGTCGAACATTTCGGCAAACCACATGATGATATTACCGTGATGGTGCTGGAGTACAAAGTATGAATGAATTGATCCGATGCTCTGTCTATAACGACAATATCAGTAAACTGGCGATCCGACGAAAATTTCAGGCTATCTTCAGTTGTTACCGTTTTAGTCCTGATCAGCAGGATTATTTCATGCTGATGAGTGCTGAATTCGTACTGCGTTTACTGGACTCTTTCGGTGAGTGCTCGATCGATTTCGTCTTTCAACAAGATCGGTTCGTCGTGAGGTGTTTGATCCCCGAACCGGTTGAACCAAGAACATTTGCTATCCCCGGCCTGATGATTGAACAGAACGGACAGGCGATCTGTTGGTCGGTCCCATGTGCTGCGAATTATCTGCCGACAGAGTTTGAATTCGAACAGTTGGCAGATCAATTACGCGAGAAGAGTCGTGATGAGCTGATGAATGAATTGCAGTATAAAAACCAGCAGCTGGCACAACATCAGGTTGGATTGGAGCAAGAGATCGCACGACGAACGCAGGATTTACAAGACAGTGAAGCTTTTGCGCGGACGATTATTGATGGTGCGCCATCAAGCGTAGTGATCGTCGATGAGCAGGGTAAAATCCAGCTATGGAATCAAACGGCAGAAGAGATTTATCAATACCGGAGCCAAGATGTTTTAGGTAAGGATTGTACCGAATTGTTGAAAATGGTGATACCGGAGACGTTGGCAGAGGTCTTACAGCCACCACTATCGATTCAAGATCAGGCCAGAGTGTATGGCGAATTTTTTGAGGTTGAAACGTATACCAAGTCCGGTGTGATGATCCCGGTGGATTTGGGCGTGACCATTTTTATGCTCAATGACCGCTGTCAGGGAGCCTTATTTTTACGTGATGTTTCTGCGCGTAAGATAGTCGAAAATGAGTTGTATGACGCGCGGGAAAAGGCAGAAGAAGCACTGAAAGTTAAATCGATGTTTCTGGCCAATATGAGCCATGAAATCAGAACGCCGATGAACGCAATTATCGGCATGTCTCATTTAGCCTTAAAGACAAACCTAACGACAAAACAACATGATTATCTGTCTAAAATTCATAATTCAGCATCACTGCTATTGGGTATCATCAATGACATTCTCGATTTCAGTAAAATTGAAGCCGGGAAGTTGACCATTGAGAATGTCAGTTTTGAACTGGACGATGTTTTCCACAATGTATCCATGATTAATGGTCAGAAAGCGTTTGATAAAGGGTTGGAACTGCTGTTTTCCGTGCCGAGAGGGCTGCCGAAAAAGTTATGTGGTGATCCACTGAGATTGGGACAGGTCATTATTAATCTGGTCAACAATGCGGTGAAATTTACTGAACAGGGGGAGATTTCAGTTTCTGTGAGAGAAGTGGAACGACAAGCGGAGCAAATTCAGTTGGAGTTTATCGTTTCAGATACAGGGATTGGGATGGGGCCTGAGCAGGTAGAACAATTATTCACGGCATTTACTCAGGCTGATGGCAGTACGACTCGCAAGTATGGCGGTACGGGATTGGGGCTGTCTATCTGTCAGCGTCTGGTTGAGTTGATGGGCGGTAGCATTCGGGTTGAAAGTGAGCCGGGTAAAGGGAGCCACTTTATTTTTGATGTCTGGCTGAAAGCAAACCGCGGCGCCCGGACCGTTTCAGAAGGGTTGCCCAATACGCTGGACGGCATTCGGGTGCTGGTGGTCGATGACAATGAACATGCCTTAATGATCATGGGCGATATGCTCGATGTTCTACCGCATAAACCGATATTAGTGAATCACGCTGATGAAGCGCTGGCACAAATTGATGCATCAATGGCAGCAGAGAAACCGATCAATCTCGTGTTGATGGACTGGAATATGCCGGATATGGATGGGATCGAGACCTGTCGCAAAATTCGCCAGACTGTGCCACAGGAGCATCAGCCCTATATTGTGATGGTGACTGCCTATGACAAAGATGAACTCGCTCATGTGACCGAGGAGCTGCAATTATCCGGTTATTTGTCTAAGCCGGTCGGACAATCGAAACTGTTCGATTTGCTGGTGACACTATTTGGGCCTTCAGAACATTTATCGCATCGTTCGTCAGCGGATCGTTTTGCCAGACTTCAGGACGATCTGATAGGGATTCGGGTGTTGTTGGTTGAGGATAATGATATCAATCAACAGATTGCACTGGAGTTGATGGAAGGATGGGGGTTGGACGTGACGGTTGCCAATCATGGCCGGGAAGCTCTCTCACTGTTAGCGCAGTCTCTGGATGATGACCTGCGGTTTGATATTATTTTTATGGATTTACAAATGCCAGTCATGGATGGTTATGAAGCCAGTGAACGCATTCGCAGCAATCCGGCCTATGACGATATTCCTTTGATTGCGATGACGGCTCATGCGATGGTTGAGGAGCGGGAGCGCTGTTTCGGTTTGGGAATGAATGATCATATTTCTAAACCGATTGATCCGAATGTCCTGTTGAGCACTATTCAAAAATGGTGTCATACCGAACAGCCTGCTGCGGTTGATTCCCCACAGGATCAAATTTCGACCCGAATGCTCGCCTTGGCTCAATCATCACTGTCTCAGTTAGGAAAACTCTCTTTTTTGGATTACCGCAATGGGCTCATGAGAGTGGCTGGCAATGAACAGCTTTATCAGCGGTTGCTCTCTCAGTTGATCGATAAAGAACATGATATCGTGCCTCGTATTCAAACTGCGTTAGAGCAAGAGGAACGGGCCCAAGCAATTCTGATGGCGCATACCTTGAAAGGTTCTGCCGCGAATCTCGGACTGATGCTGCTTTCCGACATTGCAGCCCGGATTGAAATGGCAATTAAGCATGAAGAGGGGGATGATGCGCTGGCTGCGATATTGCGTGAGGCTGAAAAACACATCGCACAATTGGTTCCCGCATTATGTCAGACACTCAAGCGTCCGGAGCCTGCTGCACAGCAAGAGAATTCTCTGACACAAGCGCATATCACAGTGATTCACCAGTTAGTATCCTTTTTAGAAGCGTACGATAATTATGCGGTTGAGTATTTTGATGAGCATTATCCGTTCCTCAAGACAGTATTAACATCCGCGTCATTTGATGCCTGTTGTCAGTATATTCACGACTGTGACTTTGAAGCGGCAAGCGAGGCACTCAAAAAAGCAATCAGTATTTATCCACTCGATCTTTCGATGATGACAGGGGAAGAAGAGAATGGATGATGGACGAGATACGGTACTCATTGTTGATGACAATGCCGAGAATCGTGCTTTGTTAGCAGAAGTGTTAAAGCCCTATTTTCATGTCTTGATCACCACAAGAGGTGAACAGGCGATAAAAGTGTGCCAGAAACATCTTCCGGATATTGTTTTGCTCGATATCATGATGCCGGAAATGGATGGCTATGAGGTGTGCCGCTATCTGAAATCTGATGTGCGAACGCAGGCGGTTCCGGTTATTTTTCTGACGGCAAAATCGCAGATAGCAGACGAACAGCGAGGATTTGATGTCGGGGCTGTTGACTATATTCTCAAACCGATCAGTCCGCCGATTTTACTTGCCAGAGTCCATACGCATTTGCGTCTGAAGCAGGCAATGTCCGATCTTGCGAGCCAAAATCACATTTTGGAGGATCGGGTTCGGGAGCGAACTCGCCATTTGGAAAGCTTGCAGAATGCCACGATTGAAGCGATGGCCTCGTTGGCAGAAACCAGAGATAACGAAACGGGTAATCATATTCGCAGAACTCAACATTACATCAAATATCTGGCGGAAGAATTAGTCCGACAAGGGCTCTATTTGGAACAGTTGACCCCCGATACGATTGAGAATTTATTTAAGTCAGCTCCCTTACATGACATCGGGAAAGTGGGAATCCCCGATGCGATTCTACTGAAGTCTGACAAACTGACTGACGACGAATTCGAGATTATGAAAAAACATACTGAGATTGGTCGTAATGTGATTGCTTCTGTGGAGTCTGCGATTGATTTCAAATGTGATTTTCTGCAATTTGCCAAGGAAATTGCTATGAGTCATCAGGAAAAATGGGATGGCACTGGTTATCCGTTGGGATTGAAAGAATATGAGATTCCGCTCAGCGCCCGTTTGATGGCTTTAGCCGATGTTTACGACGCATTGATCTCTGAACGAGTTTATAAACCGGCATTTCCTCATGAGAAAGCGGTCAGTATCATCAAAAAAGGTTCGGGGACACATTTTGAACCCGCAATTGTGGCGGCTTTTCTGGCAATTGAACAACAGTTTAAGGCGATTGCCCAAACCTACAGAGACGAGGGTTTTCATGAAGCCTCGTTTCCATTCTTGAATCCGGACGAGAGCTGACAGGAGCGTTTTGTCGTTGATTGATGTTTGCGCTCAAGGCTCTACTTACGGTTGTATACGAACAAAATTTTGATGTGTTTTGATGTATATTATTTGTTACGTTGCAGTGGCTGGTGTGAGGGCATTCAATGGCGGGAGAATATTGCTCAGTCTACAGGCTCAGAACTATCACAACAACGGTTGGATAGCCTGAGGTATTTGGCCCGGGGAGTGGATTCGGATTTGCTTATGCCTGCCCAGCTCCCCTTTTTCAATATCAATATCACTTTTCGCAACTTTAAATTGCTTGGATAAAAACTTAATCAGATGGGCATTGGCTTTACCATCGACTGGCGGTGCGGTGATGGCGATTTTGAGTTCATCGCCATGTAACCCCACAATATTGTCACGACTGGCTTTGGGCTGAATGTACAGCCTCAGGATGATATCCGCTCCTTCCTGACAGACCGCTGTCATTACAGCTGATGCCATACCGGACCGATAAAGTCACCGACCATGATGTTAATAAACTGCAAGAGAATGAAAACAACGAGCACGCTCAAATCAATGCCCCCCAGATCCGGCAAAATTTTTCTGACCGGCATCAGGAACGGTTCTGTAATTTGGATGAAGACATATTCAATTGGGCTTCTGCCTTGACTGACCCAGCTCAGAATCGCGCGAATCAACAACACCCAGAACAGCAATCCGCCAGCCGCTTTGAGCAGTGCAAGCAGACCTAAGAATAAAAAGTAGCTACTGAATCCCGCTGCTCCGCCGGAAGCGATCATTACAAGGATAGTGAATTTCAGTACGCACAGTACATAGGCAAATAATACCGTTGCCAAATCAATGTTGCCGATTGACGGAATAATTCGGCGCAGCGGGCCGACGATCGGCTGAGTTGCTTTCACCACAAACTGGGAAAACGGATTATAAAAATCTGCGCGAGCGGCCTGAAGCCAGAGACGCATGAGCACGACCATAATGTACAGGTCAAATAGGGTAGAGATTAGAAAACTCATTGAATTCATAAGTTGCCCTTAATTTGTGGATATGCCGTCTCGGTCTATCCGTCATGATGATTAAAATTGTTTTTCCATAGCTTCGGCACGTTTTACCGCAGCTTGCATTGCTTGTGCAACCACTTCAGCAAGTTCATGTTCATTGAAGGTACGGATTGCTTCAGCAGTCGTACCACCTTTTGACGTGACTTGTTCTCTGAGCGTGGTTAAGTCGGTATCCGGATTCGCTTTGACCATTGCCGCTGCGCCAACGGCACTTTGTTGAACCAGCAGGCGGGCCGTTTCTGCATCAAATCCTTGCGCGATCGCTTCTTTTTGCATCGCTTCCATGAAGAGGAAAAAATAGGCGGGTGCACTGCCGGCTGCGGCAATAATCCCATTCATCTGCGATTCCTGATTGACCCAACAGACCTCTCCGACAGATTGAAACAGTTTAGTAGTAAACGCTTGATCCGTTTTTGTCACTGATGCGGTAGCAAATAACCCGCTCATCCCTTGATTGATCAAGGATGGTGTATTGGGCATCACCCGAATCAGGTTGAGACTCGGTGCGTTGAGCATGTCACTCAAACGCTGACAAGTGATGCCGGCAGCGATAGAAATCACCAGTTTTTGGGACAAATCAATATCCTGAAAGTGACGGCAAACATCAGCCATCAGCTGAGGTTTGACTGCAAGAATAACCACATCTGCCTGCTGTACGACTTGATAGTTATCGTGTGATGTCCGGATGCCATAATCGTTCGCCAGCGGTAACAAATGCCGTTCGGACGGGGCTGTTGCTGTGATTTGTGTCGCGGGATATCCGCTACCGACTAGCCCTGCAATGATCGCTTTTGCCATATTTCCGGCACCGATGAAGGCGATCTGTCTTTGTTCCATAGATAGTTTTCCTTAGTTTCTTGGCGTCAGGTATTTGAATAATCTCGGGCACCAAAAATGGCGGTTCCGATTCTGACGATGGTACTACCTGCTGCAATCGCAGCTTCCATATCTCCGCTCATTCCCATGGAAAGCGTATCCACTTCGGGATAGATTTCTTGTAGTTTTACTTTCAGTGTGGTCAATTTCTTAAATGCAGCCAGTTGAGCGTCATAGTCCGGCACATTTTCCGGAATCGACATTAATCCTCTTAAAGTGAGGTTTGGGAGGGCAGAAATCAATGCGGCCAGTTGAAAAATCTCTTGCTCTTCAGCACCGGACTTCGAGTTTTCACCGCTGGTATTGACCTGAATCAGCACCTGAAGCGGTGGCATTCCTGCCGGTCGTTGATCGTTGAGACGTTGCGCGATTTTCTCTCGATCAATGGTATGAACCCATGCAAAGTGCTCTGCAACCAGACGTGTCTTGTTGGACTGTATCGGGCCGATAAAGTGCCATTCTAGAGGCTTGTCCTGCACATGTCGGGCGAAATACTGTACTTTTTCGACCCCTTCCTGCACATAGTTTTCTCCGAAGGCAAGCTGTCCGGCTTGAATCGCTTCAGCGATCGCTTCGACCGGTTTGGTTTTGCTGACCGCCAGCAAAAGAACAGAGTTTCGAGTACGTCCACATTTTTCTTGAACCCGCTCGATGTCTGACATGATATGTTGAATGTTTTGTGCAATCGTACTCATAATTGTTTATCTAAACAGGTAATTGTAAAAGGTTCATTGTAAACCGTTCATTGTAAGCAGAACACCGCCAGCGGATAAATGCTGAATCGATGCATTTTTTCCCGATGAAAACAGTTTAATCCCGATGAAAAACCAAGTGACTGAATCAATCCATGGATATATCAACGTTATTGGCTCTCAGTGTAAAACATAACGCCTCTGATCTACATCTTTCTGCAAGTCATCCGCCTATGTTACGGATAGATGGTGAATTGAGAAAGTTGGAATGTGAAACTTTATCCAGTCAGATGATTTTGTCTCTGACCGAATCGATGATGAGCGAGGCACAGCGAGCACCGTTTCGGCTCGCCCAGGAAGCGGACTGGTGTTATCAGAGTGAGCATGGCCGCTTTCGGGTTAACCGCTTTGTTCAAAGTCGTGGGTATGCCGCGGTGATACGTTATATTCCGAGTGATATTCCGACACTGCCATCACTTGATGTACCGGATATTGTTGCCGATATTTGCCACTACCGTCAGGGGTTGGTATTGGTTACAGGGGCTACCGGTTCCGGCAAATCGACTACCTTGGCTGCGATGGTCGATGAGATCAACAGCCGTGATAGCAAGCATATTGTGACGATTGAAGATCCGGTTGAGTTTGTCCATCACTCTCGGCAGTCCCTAGTACATCACCGGGAAATCGGGCGTGACAGTGGATCTTTTGCTGATGCATTACGTGCAGCACTAAGAGCGGATCCGGATGTGCTGCTGATCGGTGAATTACGGGATCCGGAAACCATTCGGTTAGCGCTGACTGCTGCGGAAACCGGACTCTTGGTGTTGGCAACGCTGCATACCCGCAGTGCTGCCCAATCGATTGATCGAATCATTGATGTTTTTCCTGCTGATGAGCAGAGTCGGGTGCGCACCGTGTTAGCCGAATCGTTACAGGCAGTGATTGCCCAGCGGCTATTGCTTAAAGTCGGGGGCGGACGTATCGGCTGTTATGAAGTGTTGACTGCAACCTCGGCTGTGCGGAATTTGATTCGGGAAAACCGCCTGCCTCAGATCGAGTCTGTTATGCAGACGGGGGCTGGCAGAGGGATGAGAACCATGGCGCAAGATCGACAGCGCTTATTGAATCTCGGGATGATTCTGCCGGATACGAATGAAGAGCAGTGACACAGATGAAGAAAACGTGGGGGAAATTACTCGCCCCACTGTGCTTCAAACCAGCTTTCCAGAATAATGACCGCTGACTGACAGTCCACATTGCCTTTCTTCAGAGCGCGAAAGCCGCCATGTTCAAAGAGTGTGCTGCGGGCTTCGGTGGTGGATAAACGTTCATCATGCAGTTCAACCGGTAAACCGAAACGACCATGCAGGCGGTTGGCAAACTTTTTCGCCCGCGGCGTAATGGTCTCCAAATCTTTGCCGTGCAAATCAGTCGGTAAGCCCACGATCAGCAGATCCGGTTTCCATTCCAGAATCTGCTTTTCTATATCTTCCCATCTCGGAATACCGTCTTTCGCCGCAAAAGCTTTCAGAGGAGATGCGGTGCCGGTAATTTCCTGCCCGATCGCACTGCCGATACTTTTAGTGCCATAATCAAAGGCCATGATTGTTTTGGACATGTTTTATTTTTCACTCTGTTTATACGCTTCAGCCACGAGGGGATTAAGCGTGTCCGGCCATCATTGAGAGCTGTGCCGGGGTGATGCCCAGTTTCTTGACCGCACGATCCCATTTCTCATGAATCGGGGTGTTAAAAATGACTTCCGGATCGGCTTCAATGGTCAGCCAGGAATTGTCAGCCAGTTCACTCTCCAGTTGTCCGGCTTCCCAACCGGAATAGCCGAGTGCAACCAGATAATGACTCGGTTCGGCATCAGTGCCGAGCACGGCCAGAATATCTTTTGAGGTCGTGACACTCAGCTCATTTGTCATTTGCATGCTGGATTCGTAGTAATCTTTGGGGCGATGCAAAATAAAGCCCCGATCCGAAGAAACCGGCCCGCCATTAAAAACAGGGCTCTTCAGACTATCGGTCTTTTCCTGCGGATAAAGCGGGTCGATATCGACCTGTTTCAGCATGGTTTCTACTGTGAGATCAATAGGGGCATTAATCATTAGCCCCATTGCACCTTCTTCATTGTGTTCACAAATGTAAATCACACTGTTCTTGAAGTAAGGATCCTGCATACCCGGCATCGCCACAAGAAAATGATTGGTTAAATTCATCGGATGAGCCCTCATTATTCAGAGCGAAACTCTGACATCATTTATGCTTTTACGCGCCGTTCAATGGCGTCCATGAGCTTCCCTGTAATGGATATATTGTATTTCGCTTCTATTTCCCGGACACAGGTTGGGCTGGTGACGTTAATTTCGGTGAGTTTATCACCGATCACATCGAGGCCGACAAAGATTAGGCCTTTTTCCTTCAGCGCTGGCGCTATTTTTTCAGCGATCTGACGATCGGTTTCCGTCAGTGGCCGTGCTTCTCCTGTACCACCGGCTGCCAGATTGCCACGCGTTTCACCTTTGGGGGGAATTCTGGCCAGACAGTACGGCATCGGCTCTCCGTCAACGACCAGGATACGTTTATCACCATTACTGATATCCGGTACGAAAGTTTGTGCCATACAGTAATTTTGACCTTGGTCGGTCAGCGTTTCAATAATGACGGAAAGGTTCGGATCGCCGGATTTCACGCGGAAGATCGAAGCGCCACCCATCCCATCTAATGGCTTGAGAATGATATCGCCGTGCTGTTGTTGGAAGGCTTTGATTTTCTCCGCTTTGCGGGTCACGATGGTGGTTGGTGTCAATTCCGGGAACCAAGCCGTAAACAGCTTCTCATTGCAATCACGCAGGCTCTGCGGTTTATTGACGATCAGGGTGCCTTGTTCTTCGGCTCTTTCCAGAATATAGGTGGCGTAGATATATTCAGTATCAAACGGGGGATCTTTACGCATCAGCACCGCGTCAAGCTCAGACAGGGCAATACTCTGGCTGGACTGAATATCATACCAGTGGTTCGGATCTTCCTGCAGACGCACAATTTGGGTATCTGCATAAGCGACGCCTTGATCCAAATGGAGCCCATCCATTCTGATGTAATGAACTTCATAGCCACGACGCTGTGCCTCAAGCATCATTGCAAAAGTGGTGTCTTTTTTGATGTTGATCGCTTCAATCGGATCCATCACAACGCCTAGTTTAATCATTTTTTATTCTCCAACTATTCAATTGGCTATTTAGCCGAGGTCACCAAAACGCACTTGCAGTGCGGTAATCGCCGTTAAGGCTGCCGTTTCTGTTCTGAGTACGCGGGGACCGAGTAATATTTCTTCAAATTGATGATGTTTCGTCATCTGAATTTCTTCAGCGGACAAGCCACCTTCCGGACCGATTAACAGCCGAATGCCTTTGTCCGGTGTCGGCAGGGTGTTGATTGAATACGATGCACGAGGATGAAGATTCAGTTTCAGCGCCTCAGTTGCTTCGCTGCACCACTCTGTCAGTGACATGATCGGTCTGATCTCAGGAATCGTATTGCGTCCGCATTGTTCACAGGCAGCAATCACAACCTTTTGCCATTGCTGCAATTTTTTCTCAAAGCGTTTTTGATCCAGTTTGACACCACATCGTTCTGACAACAGCGGGGTGATGATATTCACACCGAGCTCCACGGATTTTTGAATGGTAAATTCCATTTTGTCGCCGCGAGAAATCACTTGGCCAAGATGAAGGTGTAGTGGGGATTCATTGTCGCGAATGACCGCTTCTCCGACTTGCGCGGTCACAGCTTTTTTACTGACTTCGGTCAACACGGCCGGATATTCAGAGCCATCCCCATCAAACAATAAGATTTCCTGCCCTGTTTGCATTCTTAGCACACGACCGACATGACCGGCCGCATCTTCGCTTAATGTCACCGGACGAGCGGGGGAGATTTTCTCCGGATGATAAATTCGGGGCATTCTCATAAATTTTCCTGAATCGACTTTTCCTGAACTGATTTGTGGACAGGATGGTTTTCAACAAGCTTCCCATCAATCAAGGCTTGTCACTTTTGTTGGGTATAAGATGGGCGCTGCGGCGTTAAATTACAAGAGGGACAATTGAAAACTAAAAGGAAAAACTTAGTTTATCACTCATCCCGATCACCATGATATCTCAGTGGTTGATGACATAGAGTACAACGATAGATGACTTGCTGACGCTGTACTTTCCGATGACGACGAATCGACAGCGAAAACTGCTGACACTGACAATGGTATACAAAGGTTTCTCCGGCCACGGAACGTGTATCAAACTGGTGTGTCGTATCGGCCGGTAAACAGAAGACCTGCTTCATTACCGATTGCCACTCGGCACCATGTGGTCTGACTCGTCCATACAGGTGGTGAACCAGCAGGTGGGCTATCTCATGGGGAATCACTTGTTGTAAAAACTCGCTTTGATTTTCAAGGAGTAACACCGGGTTTAAGCGAACTTCCCAGAGATGGCAATAGGCTTTACCGGCTGCTTTTCCACGTAACTGATAGCTGAGCGTCGGTTGGGGGAAAGGATGTTGAAAGTAGCGCGACGCTTGCTCAATACAAGAGTGGATCCGAGCATTGATCCGGGTATGGAGTTCAGCAGGTATCGGCGAGGCTGACACGTTTTTCTACCTTTATCTGTTTTGGGTCATTTCAGTTGTAGGGCGTGAAACAATACAAGCAACTTATCATGTCGGTTTCTGCTCATATAAGCAAGCCCTCCGAATGGAGGGCCTGATGTTAAAGATGATACTGTGTAAGAACAGACCCGGTTTATTTCAGACCGGCAAAGTCTCGCAGTAATGCTGCTTTATCGGTTGCTTCCCATGGGAATTCATCCCGGCCGAAGTGACCGTAAGCTGCGGTCTTTTTATAAATCGGCTGTAACAGATTGAGCATTTCCTGAAGTCCGTATGGACGGAGGTCGAAGTAGTGACGAACTGCTTCGATAATGATGTCTTGCGCCACTTTTTCGGTGCCGAATGTTTCAATCATGATTGATGTCGGATCCGCTACACCGATCGCATAAGAGAGTTGAATCTCACAGCGATCAGCCAGACCGGCTGCAACGATGTTTTTGGCAACATAACGTGCTGCGTAGGCAGCGGAACGGTCAACTTTTGATGGATCTTTCCCGGAGAAAGCACCGCCACCGTGACGCGCTGCACCACCGTATGTATCGACAATGATTTTACGTCCGGTCAGACCACAGTCACCCATCGGGCCACCGATGACGAAACGACCGGTTGGGTTGATAAAATATTTGGTCTCTTTGGTTAGCCATTCGGCCGGAAGCGTTGGTTTGATGATTTCTTCCATCACCGCTTCCCGCAGTGATTCGGTTGAAATCGAGTCACTGTGCTGAGTGGATAATACGACAGCATCGATACCGACGATTTTGCCTTCGTTATATTGGAAAGTGACCTGTGATTTCGCATCCGGACGCAGCCATGGCAGCGTGCCGTTTTTACGCACTTCTGACTGACGTTGAACCAAGCGATGCGCGTAAGTGATTGGGGCTGGCATCAGCACATCAGTTTCGTTGGTTGCATAACCGAACATAATACCTTGGTCACCGGCACCCTGATCTTTCGGGTCAGCGCGATCAACACCCTGATTGATATCAGGAGACTGTTTGCCGATGGTATTTAAAACCGCGCAAGAGTCTGCATCGAACCCCATGTCTGAATGGGTATAGCCAATTTCACGGACGGTGGTTCGGGTTAATTCTTCAATATCAACCCAAGCTGAGGTCGTGATTTCACCGCCAACCATAACCATGCCTGTTTTGACATAGGTTTCACAGGCGACACGCGCTTTCGGGTCTTGTTCTAAAATCGCATCAAGTACGGCATCGGAAATTTGATCAGCAATTTTATCAGGATGTCCTTCTGATACGGATTCAGAAGTAAACAGATGCTTTGTCATGAGAACTCCACTCAAATGATGAGCAAGTCATACTGAATACTTACTCGAAATTATTTGCAAACAAGCGCTAAACGCAAGAGATGTTTTTACATCTAGACGTCTATTCTATGCAGCATAAATGGAATTACAAGCATTTTTTTTATGATCGATAAACATCATGATGCTTATCCGGGGTTCATAATATTTTTACGTTCGGGGAAATAACGATAAATATGCGACAGATGGCTCATTTATTAGGACAGTAAATCGATTGCGCCAAGGAAAGGGCTTTGCGACAATATGGTGCTTTTTTTAATATAGTATTTTTAAATACGGTGTTGTTTCGTCGTAATCTACTTTATTCATTTTTTGCTTTATGACTTTCAGGAGCTGACATGTCTTCCCAAAAACG